>JBFMEI010000184.1:0-4814 GCA_040753295.1 Thermodesulfobacteriota bacterium
GGCCGATTTCGTAGAACTCCCGGCATAAGTCAAGAAAGGGGTGGGGAGAAATCGTGCCGGGGTTTAGGATCGCCTCCTGAATCCATCGTGGAGTCAAGCGGTCAAACTCTTCAAAGACCGGGAAGCCCGGGGAATAGAGATCCAGAAAATCATCCATCTTTTCAATCACGAGATCGTTTTTTTTCTCGTCATACCGGGGTTTCTTCAGGCCGGCTGTTTTTAAAATCGATCGGATTTCGTTTTTTGAATCCGGCCAGGCTTCCTTGAGTTTTGTCAATTGATCCCTGAACTGATCGAGATGAGTGAGGGGAGTATCTGATACCCCCGGAAGGATTCGAACAGTTCCCCATTGATTTCTCAGAAACAGGTCCGAAAATCCTTTCGGCCCGTTTAACCGGTCCATGCAGTATCCGGCAAATTCGACCGGAGAGGAATAAAGCTGAATTCTCCAGTAATCTTCACATACTTCCCGGACAAGCCGTGAATGATCGGTGATGACTTCGGCAGTAAATGAAGATCCGGTTTCAAATGCAAATTCGCGGAGCAGCCGGCTGCAGAATCCATGAATGGTGAAAATGGATGCCTGGTCGAAATTCCGCACGGCATCCATCAGGATCCGGATTGCATCGGGATGATCTTTGAACCGTTCGGCCATGGCCCGGGTCAGAGAATCCCCCATCTCTCCTCCGGCAAGGGCTTGATACAGAGACTTGATCCGTTCTTGAATCCGAAGGCGCAGTTCCTCGGACGCCGGATTGGTGAATGTGACCACCAGGATCTGACTCAAGTTCAACCTCTGTTCCAGGAGGAGTCTTAAAAAAATGCCGGTGATGGACCATGTTTTTCCGGTCCCTGCGCCGGCTTCAATGAGGGTCCGTCCTTCCAGAGGAACGGAGAATAGATCAAGCTCCTTCAAGAAAGGGATCCTTTCTCAAGATGATCCATCAACGGGTTAAAGACATCGGCACTCAGGGACTCAAAGAGAGAATTCAGCGGATTGATTCCCCGGCAGCATCTCTCCACATAGGGATCCTGACTTTCACCAGGAGCAAATTCATTTCCCTGGAATTTTTTTTCAGCTCTGAAAATCGCCTCATCCGGGGACCGGCCTTTTTCATATCGGCTCCATGCATACTCGAATGAGGATTCAGGGAAAAAAAGCAGAGGAAAAGATACTCCCCGGACATAAAGATCAAGAAGTGAAGAGAGGATCGGACCGGGTTCTGTGACCGGATTGAATCTCCAGTACCCTTCCCGGCAAATAAAATGGGAAGTCCCGGGCTTTTTCTCTTGATGCAGAATGCAATAACAGAGATGTCGAATCCAGGTATCCAGAAGATCTTTTGCCCGCTTTTTCACATATCGATATCGAATCATACCGGCATCGGGGTGAAATTCCACGCGACACTTCAGCCGGATCCTGTGCAAATCGATTTCGCCTGAAAGCACTTCCAAGGATCCGCTTCCCCTGATCTTTTGAACGGTTCGGGAAAACCTCCGGACTTCCTGAGACAGCTTAAGAAATAAGGAACGACCGGTATTCCCGTGAGGAAGCCGTCCTTCCAGTTTCCAGATATCGAAAACGGGAGTAACATCCTGATTGTCCAAATGCTTTTCAAGGAGCTCATGGGATAACTGATAGGCGGTCAAGCCGGAAAGGGTGAAATCTTCGCTTTCCGTCAATGGAGCCTCCCCTTCGGAAAGGTATATTCCAAGTCGATTTTTCATAAAAAAGGCTGTCGGGTTTATAAAAAATGAGCAGAGAGAGTCAAGATCCGGAGGTGATGCGCCCAAGTCTGCACCGGGAAGAGGCGCATTGATAAAGCGTGGCGGGGTCGGCTTTGAACCTCGACCCATCGCGGTTTCATAATCGTCTTTCGAATAGCTGAAGAGAGGAGTGTGCCGGGTGAAATATGCCGGTGAAAAAGGATGCAGCCGGTGTCGGACCATGAGGTCCTTCTGGGGGATTCCGAATCTCTCTGAGATATAATCGATGAGCTGCCCTACAAGAACCGAAGGAGGGATTCCGGAATTGTCTTGAATATTCTGACCCACAAAGCTGATATGGAGACGGCTGCGCGCAGAAAGCAGCGCCTCAAGAAAGAGATATTTATCATCTTCACGTCTGGAGCGGTCTCCGGGACGGCGGTGGCCGGCCATGAGATCAAAACTGAGCCGGGATTCCTCCCGGGGAAAGGCGTTATCGTTCATTCCCACCAGTCCGATGAATTTGGCCGGGATACTTCTCATGGGAAGAAGCGTGCAGAATGTAATTCCTTCTGAAATGAACCGATGACCGCCTTCTTCCTGTTCCAGATAATTTTTCAGACAGGTTCGAACCGTTAAAAAATCGAGATCTTCCTGGAACCGAGCCTGGGCTGCCGCCTGATTCATTCCTGCCAAGCTGTTCGAAATGACCTGGAATCCGGAATCCGGCTGGGTGTCGACAGCCATAAAATCATTCAGTAACGAAGTTAATAATCTATTCCAACCTTCACTATTTCTCAGTTTTTTAAACTCATTGATATAACAGGTCAGGGTGTCGAAAAAGGTGAGAAACTTATTTAAAATCTCCGGAGCGCCTCCGTCGATGGCATCAAAGGGGATAATCCCTGAATAAGGTATATCTTTCTCTTTTGACATGGCATACCCCAGGAGAAGTCTTTGAATTCCGGCCTCCCACGTATTTTCCGGAATTCCGGGAACTCCCTTTTCTCTCCTGTCTGTTGAATCGATCCCCCATCTCACTCCGGTCTCTCTGATCCATTTTTTGATTATTCCTGTTTCCTCAAGAGAAATCCCGAACCGGCGGCGGATTCCTTCAACTCCTAAAAGGTCTGCAATCTGAGGTGCGCCCATGCGGCTGTCATGAAGGTTTAGAATGGAAATGAATCCTTCAACCCCCTGGCTTTGCCTCAGGATGCTTCGATCGGCGATCCGATATGGAATGCGCATGCGGGCATTCCGGTCTGCTGATCCGAAAACCGCATGGATAAAGGGAACATAAGGTTCGATATCCGGAGCCATGATGAAGATATCTTCAGGAGTGAGTCGATGATCCTGATCAAAGAGCTCCAGGAGAATATCGAATAGAACCTCCATCTCCCGCATGGGACTGTGACAGGAATGGATTTTTATGGAGAGATCCGGCGCAATTTCATCCGGTTTCGACTTTGAGGATAAGTCTTCGACGTCGGCTAGATTGAAGATATCGCGCTGAATTAAGGAAAGAATCGAGTCATCTCCCGGTTCCTGGAACAGTTCGCGGCTGTCGGCTTCAAGAGATTGAATCAGGGAAAAAAACTTTTTTCCCTGGCCGCCCCATGAGGAGAGCAACCGGTTCCCCTGTTCAAGGTGAAGCGATTTCCGATCCGAAAATTCGGAATGATATTTCCCTGAAATCCTCCTTTCCTGGGCTTCTGATACGATTTCAGACCAGAATTCTCTGCATGGATTCATTAAAAAAAGGTTGACCGGGATTTGGTCTGAAATCTCTTCGAAAACCGTTAAAAAAACGGGAGGAAGGTAGGAAATACCGAAAACAGAAATCCGTTCGAAATGATGAAAAAGGCGGACCGGCGTTTCCCGGAACCCCCGGATCATTCTTTCATGCATGGATGCCATATGCCCGGGTCTTCCGGCCGTTGTATTCGTCAAATCCCGCCACAGGATGGCCTGCCAATGAGTCTCATGCCCGGTTTCCCATCCAAGGATCATTTCCGGCCTGAAGATCAGATACTGATCGAAGAGATCTGCGATTTTCATGGAGATCTCATAATATTTGGTCGGATCCGATCGATCTTGCAGATAGGCTGCAAGGGGGGCAAATTCCTTTGTCCGGATCCGATTCTCCAGAAGGCTCATGATTCTGAACGTCATGACGCGGGGGTCAAACAGGTCGAGAGAGGAGATCTCCTTAAAATAGATTCGGAAGAGGTTCTTAAGGAAGCTCTTGGGGAACGGAAAGACGGTATTTGCACAAATACCATTGAGCCGGGCCAGACCCATGCTGATCCATCGTTCCATCCCCTTGCTCTGGACGACGATGACCTCGGGAAAAGACGGAGAGGATACCGGCGCTCTCACGATTTCCGCCAGCTGTTCCACAAGTCGCTCCATGCGGTTGCTGGTATAAATCGTAAGATGGGACATGAAAAAAGCCGCTAACAAACATGGGGAAAAGTTTATGAAATCATGGCGATAATCCGGTTGACGAGCTTCTCAATTCCGATCGACACCTCTTTGATGCCCGGACCCAGCATATACGCCGGTGTGGATACGATGCGGTTCTTTTCATCCACGCAGATCATTTCCACGCTGCAGGTCTGATGAATTCCACCCATGGTTGTGATGGCAGAGGCGGTGCCCGGATCAGAGCCGATGGTTACTTTCGGCTGTTGATGCGACAAGGCTTTGACGAGTGTGGCCGGTGCAATGCAGATGGCACCGATCGGCTTTTTCGCAGCGGTCAGCTCGAGCAGAAGCCGGGAAACTTCAGGATGAACGCTTGCATCCGGTCCTTTGATTGCAAAGTCGCTTAAGTGTTTTGCAGCACCATACCCTCCCGGAATAATGAGCGCATCAAGATCCTTGGAGCTCACATTTTTGAGATTTTCAATGTCGCCCCGGGCGATTCGAGCCGACTCCTTTAAAACGTTTCTCGTTTCCGGCTCTTCCTTTCCGTCCAGGTGGTTGATGACATGGAATTGGTCCATATCCGGCGCCATGCATACGATTTGAGCTCCGGCTTTATCCAGAGCAAGAAGGGTCAATACGGCCTCATGAATTTCAGAACCATCATAGACGCCGCATCC
>JBFMEI010000185.1:0-4785 GCA_040753295.1 Thermodesulfobacteriota bacterium
AAAGCCATGGAGGGATCATCACCGCGCAAAGCAAAAAGGGTGAGGGATCTATATTTTCCGTCTATTTACCGGCATCAGATAAGATAATCCCGAAAGAACCGGAATCTGAACAAAGGGTTGTCCGGGGGGCAGGAACCATCCTTCTGGTGGACGATGAAGAGATGATCATTGATGTTGGGACTCAACTCCTTAATTTTTTAGGATATTCTGTTATTTCAGCAACAAGCGGCAGGGATGCTTTGAGTATATACCGGGAAAAAACCGATGAGATCGACCTGGTTATTCTTGACATGATCATGCCCCTGATGGGAGGGGATGAAATCTTTGAAAAGCTCAGGCAGATCAATCCGAAAGGTGTAATCCTTCTCTCTTCCGGATACAGCATGGATGGTCAGGCAAAAAAAATCATGGATAAGGGATGCTCCGGATTTATCCAAAAGCCTTTTAGCATCGATGATCTTTCAAAAAAACTCGATGAGATCAACCGGATCCGGATTGATCGATGAGATGAAGGAGTTGCCGGCTTTTTCTTTGCATTCGCCGGGCCGATTTCAGATCTGATTCATGGTCATATCCAAAAAGATGCAAAATTCCATGGACCAACAGTTCGAGAAATCGATCTTTAACCGGGATACCTGAAGAAGCGGCTTCGTGATCTGCGGTTTGAGCGGAGATGACAATATCCCCCAGTAAGTCCGGTGCAACATGTTGAAACTTGCCGGATCGCATGGGGAATGCAATCACATTGGTGGGACCACGGCGGTTGAGGTAACTCCAATTCAGCTCGGCGATCTGGGCGTCGTCCACGATCAGGATGGAAAGTTCTCCATCAGGGGAGTCCAAGGCGTCTAAGACGACCCGGGCCGCTTCCCGTATTCTCTTCAGTGACATCGCTAAGCGTCCGTACCGGTTGTCGATCAGAACCCTCATTTTTCCCTTTTTCACTTCTAGTAGCAGGACTTTCCGGATATTCGATGCGATGGTGATAAATGCCGCTTAAGATCTTATTAAAGCTTTTCGCAATACTGTGAAGATCTTTGAGAGTGAGCTCGCAATCGTCAAGTTGGCCGTCAGAAAATATTTTGTTGATGAGGTTTTGCACCAGTCCCTGGATTCTTGACGGAGTGGGATTCGAGAGGGTTCTGGAAGCGGCCTCGACAACATCTGCAAGCATGACGAGTCCGGATTCACGGTTCTGGGGTTTTGGCCCAGGATACCGGTAGTCCTCGATATTCACAGAATCTTCCCCTTTTTGCTGTCTTGCCTTGTCGTAAAAATAGCTGATGATGCTGGTCCCATGGTGCTGCTTGATGGTGTCAATAATTTCCTGTCCCAATTTATTGTTTTTTGCGATTTCGATTCCGTTTTTGATGTGTGCAATCAGAATAAGGCTCGACATTGAAGGGGCAAGTTTGTCGTGGCGGTTTTTTCCATCGGTCTGATTTTCAATAAAGTAGAAGGGGTGTTTAAGCTTTCCGATATCATGATAGTACCCGCATACCTTAGCCAGAAGCGGATTTGCGCCGATTTCAGAGGCTGCCGCTTCGACCAGAGAACCGACGATAACCGAATGGTGATACGTTCCCGGAGCTTCGAGCATGAGCCTCCTTAAAATGGGCTGGTCGAAATTGGCCCATTCAAGGAGAGTGATATCCGTGGTGTAATCGAATGCAAGCTCAATAAGCGGGGCAAGTCCTGCAGTGATCATCCCTGAAACAACTCCTGCCTGAAACGCAAAGCCCCAGTCCCACAGCATGATTGTTCCGGAAATAGTCCCCACGTAAATATCGATGGCTGTTACCAGTGCGACATTCAGGAGTCCAAGTTTAGCTCCTGCTTTAATAAAGACCTTCCTTTCCCGGCAGGATCGGATCCAGTGTGCGCCCATGGTGCTGCTGAGGAAGAAATAGATAAAAAGATCGACTCGATTCTGGAGCATGACAGCCGTGAGAATAGAGAGGATCAGCGCGAAAGAGAACGCGATTTCAAACCCCAGAAAAAGGCATACCACCATTGCTGCTGAGGCAAGGGGGGTCCCGTAATATAAGGTCGTCGGGGAAATTGAGAATGGATTGTCTTTTGCCAGAGAATCGGTAAGCGACGTCGAAACTTTCCCGATAAATAAAAAAATTACGAGGACAAACGCTAAAAACAGGATATTCTTATGAAGATGACGCCTCATTTCTGGCCTGGAGACCAGATGGGTCATATAAATAATGATCATAAAAAACAGCATCATCATTGCGGCGCCGAAACTTGTGGCCATGATGATCTCTTTTTTGGATCGGCCCTGAATCGCTTTGAGTCTCATCAGATGCGTTTCAGTTACCCGCTCCCCTTCCCTCAGAAGCATTTCTCCGGCTTTAATTTTGTAAAGAACCGGCTCAATTTTGAGTGACGCTTTTTTCCGTCTTTCTTCAGTTTCGTGGCGGTTGAGGGTAATATTGGGTTGGATGAGCTTCTGACAGATTTCAACGATGGCCGGCTTGATCGAGCCTGGAATGTCCTTTAAAATAGTTTCACCGGTTATGGTCACCAGGGCTTTGGCCTGATCATGGGAATGAAACTGTTTCAACTGGGTGACGGTTTCTTCTTCACCGCTGTCCATATTCCTGAGCTGGATTCCCTTATCGCCTTCCCTCAGAAGCATTTCTTTATTGATCACGATTCCGCTTTCAAAGATTTTATTAAGAATCGCGGCGATGTAAAGGGTGATGTCGGAGGAGAATGCTTCCTTTTCCAGAGTTCGAAAAGTGTTGTCGCTGATGGAGGTTCCGATTTTGGATTCAAATGTCTCTTTTAACCGTAATCCGGTATCTGAGAGTGCCGGTTTTCCCGTTGAAGCGCTGGAGGGGTCCTGGGTTTTATTTCCCGATTTTTCGGCCTGACTTTTTTTCTGCTGTTCAATCTCGATCTGGATTCCTTTAAACGCCTGTTTGACCTGCTGGATGATCCGGGACGCCATCAGCTTATCGCGATCATAAACCGTCAGAATTTGGTCCATGGCCTTCTGGCGAACCGTTTCAGTGGCTTTCTCATCCTCCACGAGGAAATCATGTACTGCCTTGATGTCTCGTGGTGCCACATCTCCGATCTGATAGTCCACATCCTGGGGAACAACCAAGTTTGGGTGAATAATAATGATGTAAATCACAGTCAATCCCAGAAGAACAGCCCAAGGAATAAAATTGACCGAACTCAGGCGAGTGGTAACCGCATCGATTTCTTTACCGATTTTCATGGTTTTGCTCTTTTCACCTTTTGAGATTCAAGGTCCTCATAGGCTTTGATGATCTCCTGGACGAGTTTATGTCTGACAACGTCGTTTTTTGAAAAATAGACAAACCGGATGCCGGGGATATCTTGAAGAATATTTTTTGCCTCGATCAATCCGGATGATTTTTCCGCCGGGAGATCGATTTGAGTGATATCTCCCGTGATGACCGCCTTGGAATTAAATCCGATTCTGGTCAGAAACATCTTCATTTGTTCCGAGGTGGTATTTTGAGCCTCATCCAGAATAATAAAAGAGTCGTTCAGGGTTCTCCCTCTCATAAACGCCAGAGGCGCGACCTCGATAACCCCCTGCTGGAGCAGACCGGTTACTTTTTCAAATCGCATCATGTCATGAAGGGCATCATAAAGGGGCCTCAAATAAGGGTCGACTTTTTCCGCGATATCACCGGGTAAAAAGCCCAGTGCTTCTCCGGCTTCAACAGCGGGTCGAGTCAGGATAATCCGGCTGACTCTTCCTTTGGCCAGTTCTGAAACAGCCATTGCCATGGCCAGATAGGTTTTTCCGGTTCCGGCAGGCCCGATTCCAAAGACAATGTCAAAGTTTCGGATCGCCTCGATATATTCTTTTTGGTTCGGACTCTTTGGTGTGATAAATCTTTTCTTTGAAGTAATGCAGACCTTATCAAGAAAAAGATCTTTGAGATTGGCCTGATGGTTACCGCTGAGCACCTTAACGGCATTATCCACATCATCTGAAAAGAGAGGATAATTGTTTTTCAATAACCCATAAAGCTGATTCAGTATATTTTCCGCGAGCTCAACAGCGATTTGATCCCCCTGAACAAAGACCGTATTCCCTCTGGCATCGATGGTCACATCAACGGCATCGGATATCTTTTTCAGATGAACATGATGCTCGCCGAAGAGCTGTCTTGCCAGCTCAATGTCCGGAAAATCTAGGGTCAAATTTTTATTATCGGATGGATAAGAGTTAGATTTTTTCATTTTAAATTCAATATTATCATGAAACCGAATCCTGTTGCAAACAGCAAATTCGAACACCCAAGATACTGAAAAATACCTTGACAATCATATGGTCTCTGTTAGGTTATTTCCTGATGCATGAAAAGAAGATTCCCGTATTTTCGGTCTGAAATCCAGAAACCGGTCGATTGATCTGAGTTTTAAATCTTAGCAAAATGAATTTAAAATTGTAAACTGCCATGTCAATCAGAATGAAGGGGGTTCAACTCGGAATCCGGATAAGCCATTTCGATGATGAGTTCGAGGGATTATGAATTCTTTGGATATCATTTTCGCTGGTATTATCGGATTTTATCTGATCCGGGGGCTTTTCAGAGGCTTTATTAAGGAGTTCTTTTCCATTATCGGAATTCTCATCGGGTTTTTTATCGCAATGGTCTATTATCCGGCGCTTTCACAGTATCTGGTCAAATGGATCTCCCATCCCAACTATCTGCCCCTGGCCAGTTTTTTTATAATATTCTTATTGGGTTATCTTCTGATAAGTATTCTGGGGGTCATTAT
>JBFMEI010000186.1:0-4728 GCA_040753295.1 Thermodesulfobacteriota bacterium
TCACGGCCGCAGCGCTTACGGCAAAACAGGGAAAATTCGACGCATTTACCACGACGTTGTTATACAGCATTTATCAACAGCATGAGGAGATCCGGTCCATCGGAGAATCCCTCGGGGAAAAGATCGGTATTCCTTTTTACTACCAGGATTTTCGAGCAGGCTGGAAGGAAGGGGTTGAAACATCAAAAAGGCTAAACATCTACCGCCAATCCTATTGCGGATGTATCTACAGCGAAAAAGAACGGTATCAGAAAAATCCATAATCTTCGAAAAGACTCATGTTCACCAACTTCATCTACTTCATCATCGCCCTTCTCATCTATATCACGTATCAGCCGTCATCTGAAAAGCAACTCGATTCCCTTGAAACCGCCTTTTTCTTTGCCGCAACCGTTCTGTTTTTCACCGGATTTACCTGGGTTCGCTTTTCCCGGCTGAAGCGGCGCCTCCCGGTCTATGGAATTACCGGGATTGAGCATCCCTTCAACTCGGCAGTTACCGGGCATTCCATCCTGGCAATCGCTTTTTATGCCTTTGACATCTATATCCTGAACCTTCCCTCTTTTTTTTACAACCTCCCCCTTTTCATCAAAACCCCGACCCTTCTCGGATTCGGATTCCTTCTGCTCTTTATCGGGTATCTCTCCGTTGTCTGGGGATTCTCCCATCCTCTCCATACCCGGATATACTCCCTGACCCTTGGAAAAGGAGCCTATATTTTTTCAAACATCTCCTTTTCGATTCCGGTCGTGCTTCCATGGCTGCTCCTCTCCGGGATTTCGGATCTTATCTTTGCACTCCCGTTCGAAACGCCCAGAAAGCTTCTCTCCACAAAGGAAGGGGAGATCGCCTATTTCCTGATATTTCTGATTGCCGTCTCGGTTTTCGGCCCGTTCATCATCCAGAAATTCTGGCGATGCAGACCCCTTGAGCCCGGTTATTTTCGAAGCCGGATCGAATCCATGTGCGAAAAGACCCGGTTGAAATATGCCGATATTCTGCACTGGCCGCTGTTCGGAGGGCGCATGATCACCGCCGGTGTCATGGGGCTTGTCCGCCGATTCCGATATATCCTGGTTACCGACGCGCTCCTGACATCTTTAGACCCTCAGGAGCTCGACGCGGTGATCTCTCATGAAATCGGTCATATTAAAAAACGGCATCTTCCCTTTTATCTCTTCTTTTTCCTGGGATACCTTCTGGTTTCCTATGCCACCTACGACCTGATTCTCTACGCCGTCATCCATGCCGAACCGCTCTACCGGCTTCTGGAACGGATCGGTCTGGGTGCCTCATCGGCCCACTCCATTATTTTCAGCCTGATCATCATTGCGGTTTTTCTAATCTATTTCCGATACGGGTTCGGGTATTTCATGCGGAATTTCGAACGGCAGGCGGATGGATATGTGTTTATGGTTCTGGATACGGGGCGTCCGCTGATCTCCACTCTGGAAAAGATTGCCTATTCCGGCGGCCAGCCCATGGATAAGCCCAACTGGCATCATTTCAGCATCAGGGAACGCATCGACTTTCTCAACAGATGTGAAGCCGACCGGAATTCGATTTTTTTACAGGATCGAAAAATCCGCAGAAGCATGGGCGGTTACCTTCTATTCATCCTCCTGGTTGCCGCCCTGGGGTATCAGATCAATTTCGGTCAAACCGGAAAACGGCTGAATGAAAGACTCATCGAAAAAATTTTATCAGCGGAGATCGAAAGAAATCCGGGGAATGCAAATCTTTACGGCATTCTTGGAGACATCTCCTTTAACAGCAGGCGATATCAGGATGCAGCCCGGGCGTATGAGACCGCTATTGCCCTGAAACCTGAGAATCCGAGGGTTCTCAACAACCTGGCCTGGTTATATGCCGTATGTGAAGACAAGAGTATTAAAAATCCCGAACGGGCGGTACGGCTTGCCCAGGCCGCTCTATCCTATGAGTCGTCTCCCCACATCTGGGATACCCTTGCCCAGAGTCTCTTCGAAGCCGGCAGGCATTCTGAAGCCATTGACGCTGCCTCACGGGCTCTGGCCATGGCCAAGGGCGACCGGTCCTATTATGAGGAGCAGCTTCAGAAATTCAGGGCCTCAATTCCTGAGTGAGGTGGGTAGAACGAGTCACGAAGTTACTGCTGCTGGGTTTTCGTGGTAAGGAGCCGATAGATCTGACGATCGGCCTGGGTAAGGCGGTTGGCCATCACCTCGAAAAGGTGTTTGGCCACATGGGGATATTTTTCGATGATTTCAGGAAGTTTTTCGCCGGGGAATCGCCTCACCACCGATCGTTTGTTTGAAATGATGCTTGCGGAACGGGGCTCTCCGGTGAGGGCGGTCATTTCTCCGAAATACTCTCCAGGCTGAATAATATGGGCAATGACCTTTCCCCCTTTCACCACATAGAGGGACCCTTGAACCAGCATGAAAAAATCTCTATCCGTATTCCCCTCGCGGATGATCACCTCCCGGTCTTCGTACCGCTCCACATCCGGGTTGATGAGATAATCCGGAAGAGATTCCTTGGTGATGGTGGTGCGTTTCATGATCTCCTCGATGGAAGTGACTCCCTGGCGGATTTTCTCAATCCCGGCATCCCTTAGGGTCATCATTCCCTCCCGGACAGCGATCTTTCTCAACTGGTCTTCAGGGAGATTGGCATTAATGGCTTTTTCCACCTCATCCGTGACGTCCATCAGTTCGAACAACCCGAGTCTTCCTTTATAACCGGCGTTATTACAGACCGGGCATCCTTTGGGGCGGTATATCTGGAGGTTGGGGATTTCAGCCTTTGAAAAGCCCATCCCTTCCAATTCAGCCGGATCCAGATCTTTTTCAAGAATCTTACATTTGTCGCAGAGTTTTCTTACCAGCCGCTGGGACAACACCATGGTTACTGAAGACGCCACCATATAGGAGGGAATCCCGATATCCACAAGACGCGTGATGGTGGAAGGGGAGTCATTGGTATGAAGGGTGGCAAAAACCAGGTGTCCGGTCATGGCGGCTTTGATGGCGATTTCGGCGGTTTCAAGATCCCGGATCTCCCCGATCATGATCACATCCGGATCCTGCCGGAGAAACGCCCTCAACGCGGCCGCAAAAGTCAAGCCCACCTTTTCCTTCACATGAACCTGGTTGATCCCTCTGAAGTTGAACTCCACAGGGTCTTCCACGGTCAGAACCTTGGTATCTTCCTTGTTAAGAGTGTTGAGAATCGAGTAAAGGGTTGTGGTTTTTCCGCTTCCGGTCGGACCGGTCACCAGAAGCATGCCGTAGGGCCGCGCAATGCAGCGCTGAATGGTTTTAAACGTCTTTTCCTCAAAACCGAGCAGGGTCAGATCCACGTTCGTGGCGCTCCGGTCAAGGATCCGCATGACGATACTCTCCCCGAAAAGGGTCGGGAGTGTGGAAACACGGATATCCACGTTTTTCTTTCTTCCCACATTCATCTTGATCCGGCCGTCCTGGGGAACCCGCCGCTCCGCAATATCCAGACCTGAAAGAATTTTAACTCTGGAGGTGATTGCGCTTTTAATGGAGACCGGGAGATTCATGGATCTGTAAAGGGATCCGTCCAGACGGTACCGGACCTGAAGGGCATTCTCAAAAGGTTCAATATGAATGTCGCTGATTCCATCCTGAATCGCTTTAACCAGAATTCCGTTCACCAGTTTGATGATAGGCGCATCTGAAGCAAGATATTCGTCCTTTTCCTCCTCATCTTCCCGGAAGCTCTGGAGTTCGATCTCACCCTCAGCCTCAGAGACCAGCGATCCGAAATCCTCCACGGTTTTAAGGTCTACTTCCTCATCTTCTTCATGCCGAAACGACAGAAAGCTGCGATATTCGTCATCACTGATCTTATAATAGGCCCTGTAGGCTTCAACCAGATCCTTTTCCGTGATGACGCTGATGCTCAAGCTCTTTTTAACGATTCCTCTCAGGCTGTCCACAAGTCCGGTGTCGGTCGGTTCGGTCATGGCCATCCTCAGGGTTTCTTCCCTCAGGGAAAGAGGAAAAGCCATATGTTTTTTCGCTTCCGGATAGGGAAGGAGTTTCAGGACTTCCGGATTCACGGAGATTTCGGAGAATCGAATGGAGGGGTAGTTGTAATTCCGGCTTAACACATTGACGATGGTGTCATCCTCAATGAACCCAAGTCTCAGGAGGATATGGCTGAGCATTCCGCCGTGGCTTTTCTGGTAGTCAAGGGCGGTCTTCAAGTTCGAACTGGTGATCTGCCCTTCCTTGGACAGAATCTCACCGATTTTTATTTTTCCGGCACCTGACTGATCCCGGACCGTTGCCTTGAGACTGCTCCCCCGGCCCGGATCCGTTTTCGAAGATGGCGGAATATTTGAGGCGGACGGCTTATTCACTCTCTCATCCCATCTATATTAAAACCCTTGGATCCGATTCTTCAGGATCATCATAAATCCCGGTCTTCAGGAAGGTGAAAATACCCATAGATTTTCTTTGATCCTCCCCCGATCAGAATGACGCCCATGAAGTAAAAACAGAACCGAATAAAAGCCGAAGCAAAAGAAGAGGAAAAAACTCCAATACTTTCAATCCGCGGCATGACCTGGGGAATTCTGAAAAAAATACCGATCCCTGCCAGAACCAGAGCAATTCCCCAAAGCATTGGATAAACCGACTTATTTCCGGTCATGGGACCCGCTCAATCATTTTTAATTTATTATACAAACAGATATCCACCGTTTTTTCA
>JBFMEI010000187.1:0-3018 GCA_040753295.1 Thermodesulfobacteriota bacterium
AGGGAAGGTCCGCAAACATCTCTTCTTACCCTGTCCGGAGTGAAGATATCCCCGTCAATGGCTTGATCCTTCCAATCTTTTTGTTGCAAAACAGGATCTGCTTTGATAGCAAGAAACGTTTTACGTATCATTCTAATCGGTTGAGATAAGTTGAGATAAAAGGAGAATAAAATGAATTGGATCATTCGTATGATGGTGATTACCGTGTGTGCAGCCGGTCTCTTTTCCGCAAGTGCCCAGGCAAAGGATATCATGACCACCATTCAGGCTGCAGCAGATGACGAGTTTGTCCTGTTTTTAAACGGGAAGAAGATTCTTGAGGGCGTGGGATGGGGACAGGCCCGGATTGCCAAGGTTAAACTGTCCAAAGGGGATGTTCTGGCTGTCGTTGCAAAAGACAAGGTGGTTTACAAGGCCGGATTCATTTTGAGTGCCGCCGGTGCATCGACTTTTGTCTCGGATACGGAATGGAAGAGTTACACCGGAAAAGAATTGCCCAACTGGAATCAGAAAAAATTTGATGACTCCGCATGGCAAAAAGCGACGAGCTATGGCGTCTATGGAGAGCAGCCCTGGGGAAAGGGCGTCAAGGAGTTCACCGGCGAGAAGGCTCACTGGATCTGGTCCGGAAAAAATGAGACTGCCGGGAAAGAGAATGATCCGGTTGTCTATTTCAGAAAAACCGTCAAGTAGAACAAGAGACCTGCGCCTGAAAGCGGATTTTTTGGTGTCATTTTGAATCATTATGGAGGCAATGCATGGAATATAAGACAACGCTGAATCTTCCCCAGACCCATTTCCCCATGAAGGCGAATCTTTCCAGAAAAGAGCCGGAACAGCTCAACGCGTGGGAAGAAATGCGCCTTTATGAACGGATCCGGAAAGAATCTGCGGGAAAACCCTGTTTTATTCTTCATGACGGCCCTCCCTATGCCAACGGAAATATTCATATCGGGACCGCCTTGAATAAAATTTTAAAAGATATTGTTGTCCGCTCCAGGCAGATGGCCGGCTTTGATGCGGCGTATGTTCCAGGATGGGATTGCCATGGGCTCCCCATCGAACATAACGTCGACAAGGAGCTCAAGGAGAAGAAGAAGGAACTCTCCCTGGCCGAGATCCGCAAGTTGTGCCGCGACTATGCCGAGAGATTCGTGGATATTCAGCGGCAGGAGTTCAAGCGGCTTGGCGTCATGGGAGACTGGGAAAATCCCTACCTGACCATGAGCTACGGATATGAAGCAACGATTGCCCGGGAATGCGGAAAATTTGCTGAAAACGGAAGTCTTTTCAGAAGTAAAAAGCCGATCTACTGGTGCTGTACCTGCAAAACCGCTCTGGCCGAGGCTGAGATCGAATATCAGGATGAGACCTCTCCTTCCATTTATGTCAAATTTCCGGTGATGGACGACCTGGGAGATATTTCGCCGAAGCTTTCCGGAAAAACCGTGTCTGTGGTCATCTGGACCACTACGCCATGGACGATTCCGGCAAATCTTGCCGTGGCGCTTCATCCGGATTTTCGATATGCGGCGGTCGGGACCGGGAAAGACGAGGTGCTTATTCTGGCAAAGGATCTGACCGACTCTTTCATGCGGCTTATGGGTAATCCGGATTTTTCCATTATTGCGGAAATCGAGCCGAAACAGCTCGAGGAAAAACGCTGCCGTCATCCCCTGTATGACCGCCCTTCGCGGTTTGTCCTGGGGAGTCATGTCACCCTGGATGCGGGGACCGGATGTGTTCACACGGCTCCGGGTCATGGCCGGGAAGATTATGAAGTCGGGCTTGCTTATGGAATCGAGCCCTACTCCCCGATAACCGATGAGGGACGATTCACCGAGGAAGTGGGCTTTTTTTCCGGAGAGTTTGTTTTTGACGCCAACCGGCCTATTGCCCGGAAGCTCAAGGAATCCGGTTCTCTGATCAAAGAGGAGACGATTCGACACTCCTATCCCCATTGCTGGCGATGCAAGAAACCGGTTATTTTCCGGGCTACCCCGCAGTGGTTCATTTCCATGGAAAAGACCGGGCTTAGAAAAAAATCCCTTGAAGAGATCGACCGGGTGAAGTGGATTCCTCATTGGGGGAGGGAGCGGATCTATGGCATGATTGAAAGCCGTCCGGACTGGTGTGTTTCGCGCCAGCGGGCATGGGGGGTTCCGATTGCTGTTTTCTACTGCAAGGACTGCGGTGAAATCCTTAAGGATGACCGGATCATGAATCAGGTCTACGCCCTTTTTGATGCGCATGGCGCAGATATCTGGTTTCAAAAAGAGGTGTCGGATTTCCTGCCTGCCCGGACCCGATGCCATGGCTGCGGCGGAGAATCGTTCGTCAAGGAGAATGATATTCTGGATGTCTGGTTTGACTCAGGAGTCAGCCATGCGGCTGTGCTTGAAAAACGTCCGAATCTCAGATGGCCGGCAGACCTCTATCTGGAGGGAAGCGATCAGCACCGGGGATGGTTTCACAGCTCTCTGCTGTCAGCGGTGGGTACCCGGGGGCGCGCCCCCTACGATGCGGTCCTGACCCATGGTTTTGTTGTGGATGAAAACGGAAGAAAGATGTCCAAATCTCTCGGGAATATCGTTGCGCCCAGAGAAGTCATCGACCGATACGGTGCCGAGATCCTTCGTCTGTGGGTGAGCGCTACGGACTACCGGGAGGATATCCGGATTTCAGAAACCATTTTAACCCAGCTTACCGATGCGTACCGCAGGATCCGAAACACGAGCCGGTTCATGCTGGGGAACCTTTTCGATTTTGATCCGGAACGCGACTTCATTCCTTTTGAGGAAATGTGGGAGATAGACCGGTTCGCCGTACATCGGCTTCAGGAGATTATCGAGAAAACGAATCAGGCATACGCCTCCTACGAATTTCATCTGATCTACCATGCTCTTTACAATTACTGCACTCTGGATCTGAGCGCACTCTATCTGGATATCTTAAAGGACAGGCTCTATACATTTCCGAAGCGGTCAAAAGGAAGAAGAAGCGCTCAGAGCGCTCTCT
>JBFMEI010000187.1:3028-4725 GCA_040753295.1 Thermodesulfobacteriota bacterium
CTACCTGATTCTGGATTCCGTTGCCCGGGTCATGGCTCCGATTCTTCCCTTTACTTCGGAAGAAATCTGGAAGCATATGCCGTCATCGGAAAAACAGGCGGAAAGCATCCATCTCATGTCTCTTCCGGTTTCAGAGGCAAAGTGGAAGAATCCGGATATATCTTCAAGATGGACCCGGCTATTTGAAATCCGGAGCGAAATCATGAAGGCGCTTGAAGAGGCTCGGGCGAAAAAACTGATCGGCCATCCGCTGGATGCTTCGGTGACTCTTTTTGCAACAGGAGAATTGTACGATTTTCTGAACAGTTTTGAAAACGAACTGAGATCCATCTTTATTACATCCGAAGCGGTTCTGACGCGGAAACGCCCCGGAGACGGAGCGTTTCAGAGCCCGGCGATCGAAGGCCTTTTTATTCTTGTGGCGCCGGCACCGGGTGAAAAATGTGAACGCTGCTGGGTCCATGATCCGACAACGGGTTCGAATGCCGGACACCCCGGAATATGCGGCCGTTGCGTCAAATCCCTGGAAGAGACGGCCCGGGAAACTCCGGGAATGAAATAAGGGGATGGAAAAGCGATATTCCGGATGGCTTTTTCTGATCGGGGTTGCCGGTCTGGTCATCGCCGCGGACCAGATTTCAAAAGGGGTCGTGGTTGCCCGCCTTTCCATCAACCATGCGATTCCGGTGATTGATGGATTTTTTAACATTGTGCATGTTCAGAACCCCGGCGGGGCTTTTGGATTTCTGGCGGATCAGGACAGCCGGGTCCGGCCTTTTCTCTTCATGATCGGATCTGTCGCAGCCGTAGGCATGCTGATCTACCTGTTCACCCGGATGCATCCCGGAACCCGGCTTTTTTCTCTTGGGATCGCCCTCATCCTTGGAGGGGCTTTCGGGAATATGATCGATCGCTTGAGACTCGGAAGCGTCATCGACTTTCTTGATTTTTATATCGGGAACCTTCATTGGCCTGCTTTTAATGTGGCCGACAGCTCCGTTAGCGTGGGATGCGGAATCCTTATTCTTCAGATGCTCATGAATCCCAAGGCCGGAAATACGCATATCCGTTCTTCCCATTGAAAACCGGTTTCCATGAATTATAAAGAGTTTTTATCCCATCTCGAAAAGACCGACCCGTCGTCGCTGCCATCTGTTTTTCTCATCCATGGAGATCCGTTTTTTCAGAAAAAAGCTCTTGAAGCGCTTCTGGAAAAGCTGCATGACCCTGGGGGCCCGACTTCGCTGCGGTATTCCTATGAGGGGATTGACGGGGTTTCCGGAAATATCCGGGAAGCCGTATCCGGACTCAATACCTACTCTCTCTTTTCCGGTCGGAAGATCGTTGCCATACTCGATTCACCGCTCTTCATCTCCAAAGGAAAAGATGATCGGACGATTCAAAAAGCCAAAAGCGCTTTTGACGAGAATGATCTGAAGAGAGCTGCCGGACATCTTCTGGGATGGATCGCTGCAAATCGATTCTCGCTGGAGGCGATCCGGGACGAGAAGAACCGAGAGACGATTTTCGATGAATTTTTTTCATCCAAAGATATGCGATGGGTGGAGACCCTGGTGGATTACTGCAAAGAGAATGAGTTGAAGATCCCGGAACATGAAAGCGACGGCAAGGTCCTGGAAGAAGCTGTCCAAAAGGGGTTTCCCGGAGAGAATCGGCTGGTGATCACGGCTGAAAGC
>JBFMEI010000188.1:0-4722 GCA_040753295.1 Thermodesulfobacteriota bacterium
TCCGCTGAAGCCGCCAGAGGAATCGGGATCTATGAGGTGGGAACCGGGCCTGTGGAAATCGCCACTATCAGCACCGCCGGTGAAGCCGGGATTTCAGCAGGAACCGGAACCTTCACCCCGGATTATTTCTCAGGCAATTTTACGATTCAAATCGGAGCGTTTTCAGAAAAATCGAATGCGGAGAAGCTGATTCAACGTTTGAGTCAGACCTATAAAAACGTTCATATGGTTTCCTATCATGATGGAAATAAAATCATCTACCGGGTCCGGGTCGGAGAAGCCCACACCCTTGAAAAAGCTGTGGAATACGAAACCCATATGATCCGGAACGGATTCCCTGACGCCTTTGTTGTGGCGGAATAGCGCTCAGGTTACACGATGTTGAAAAAAGTGGTTTTCCTGGACCGGGATGGGGTTATCAACCAGGATGCTTCCGATTACATCAAGTCCTGGGAAGAATTTCATTTTATCCAGGGGAGTCTCCGAGCTCTCCGGAAACTTACAGATGCCGGATTTTCCTGTTTCGTGGTATCCAACCAATCCGCGGTCCACAGAAAGATGATCACCCATTCAGGAGTTGACCATATTCATCACCGGATGAAGGAAACCATTCAAGCTCATGGAGGCAGAATCGAGGATATATTCTACTGCCCTCATCTTCCTGAAGAAGACTGCCGGTGTCGAAAACCCAAACCCGGACTCCTCCTTAAGGCAAGCCGTAAATATAACATCTCTCTCCCCCATGCGTTCATGATCGGAGACAGTGTAAGAGATATGGAGTGCGGTAAAAACGCCGGGTGCGGGGCCACTATTCTGGTAAGATCCGGGATCGATCCTGATGTCCAAATACGGCTCGGAAATCAGGGGATCTTTCCGGATTATGTCGCCGAAAACCTACTGGGTGCCGTTCAATGGATATTATTAAAATCCGTAAACCGGCCCGGTTGATTCGTCTCGGATGCCGGGATAAATAAATCCGGTCATGAACAGGGGAGAGACAAAATTTACGAATCGGATTTCGAGGATGTCAAAGAAGGGATTTTAAAAAACTTAACCCCTTCTTCTTTGAGCACCTTTTCCTCCTGCTCGGTGCTGACCCCCCGGATATTTCTCGGTTCTGTAGCCCCATAATGAATTTTTAAGGCTTCTTTGGTAAACTCACAACCCACATCATCAAAATTTTTCTCAACAAATTCATAGAGTTTTTTCCCAAGAATCTCCATTTCATTCACTTTTGGGGGGAGTGGACTGTTCACGGTAGAAGTCTTGATCCCAAAGACTGAAGGGACCTTGCAGACTTCCACATCATCGCAGATGGGACAAGCGATCAATTTTTTCCGGCGCTGGTTTTCAAAGGAACCATTGTCTTCGAACCATCCTTCAAACCGATGGCCGTTTTTACATTTCAGATCAAATACAATCATGGCATTATAAATAGGCTTTAAAATTAGATTTGAGGTGTGATCTGTTCAAGATCCGCTTTAATTCCGAGGGAGGTCCGGAAATCCATAAAGCTATTGACTTCCCTCAATTATCAATATCATATAAATAATTCTTATCCTAGAATTCGTCAATAAAAAAGGAATATATCGTCATGAATGAATCCTTTCACACGGATTTTCTGATCATCGGGAGCGGCATTGCAGGACTCTCCTATGCCCTGAAGGTCGCCGACTCCGGATCCGTTGCTCTGGTTACAAAAAAAGAAGCCATTGAAAGCAATACAAACCTGGCGCAGGGAGGAATCGCTGCCGTATTCTCTCCCACTGATTCTTTTGACTCTCACATCCAGGACACCCTCGAATCCGGAGCCGGGTTGTGCCATCCCGATATCGTTGAATTCGTGATCAAATCCGGACCGGATCGAATCCGGGAGTTAATGAATCTGGGGGTGGCATTTAATCTCGACAACGGTGACGGTATCATTCAAAAAGAACCTGTTCTTCACCTTGGCCGGGAAGGGGGGCACTCCAAGAAGCGGATTGTGCATGCCCAGGATATGACCGGGAGGGAAGTGGAGCGTAACCTGATCAATAAAGTCCGGGAACATCCGAATATCACCCTCTTTGAAAATCATATCGCCATTGATCTGATCACCGTCTCGACTCGAATGAAACGGGGGGTGGTGACCACTACCCATGATGCCTTCTGCTGCGGTGCCTATGTTTTGGACAGGACCACCATGAAGGTAAAAACCTTTACCGGCTCGGTCACGGTGCTGGCCACCGGTGGGGCAGGGAAAGTCTATCTTTATACCAGCAATCCTGATATTGCGACCGGTGATGGGATCGCCATGGGATATCGAGCAGGAGCGACTGTCGCCAATCTTGAATTCGTGCAATTCCACCCCACTTGCCTTTTTCATCCGGATGCGAAAAACTTCCTGATCTCCGAAGCCGTCCGAGGAGAAGGGGGGATTATCCGGGATATTTTCGGAAATCCGTTCATGGGGAATTATGATCCCAAAAAGGAACTGGCATGCCGGGATGTGGTTGCCAGGGCCATTGATACGGAACTTAAAAAAAGCGGACAGGATTATGTTTTGCTCGACATCTCACATCGAAATCCGGGTTTTATTAAAGATCGTTTCCCTAATATTTATGCCAAATGCCTGGAATTCGGGATCGACATCACCCGGCATCCCATCCCGGTAGTGCCGGCAGCCCATTATATGTGCGGAGGACTGGTTACCGACCGGTATGGCCGAACAGATATCCACCGGCTTTATGCCATCGGAGAGACTGCATGTACCGGACTTCACGGAGCCAATCGCCTGGCAAGCAACTCCCTTCTGGAAGCGCTGGTTTATGCCGATATGGCGTCCAAAAAAAGCATGGAGGAAACATCCTCAGCTCAAATCGAGAACTCAATCGATCTTCCCCATTGGGATGAGGTTGGAACCACACACAGCGATGAAAGGATCGTGGTTTCCCAGAATTGGGACGAGATCAGAAGGCTCATGTGGAATTATGTGGGAATCGTCCGCTCGGACAAGCGACTCGAGAGGGCGAAACGCCGAATTCAGGTTATTCAGAATGAAATCCATGATTATTATTGGGATTTCAAGGTGGATGCCGATCTCATTGAACTCAGAAATATCGCCACAGTGGCAGAGTTGATCATTCAATGCGCCATGAATCGGAAAGAAAGCCGGGGACTTCATTATAATATCGCCTATCCTTTAACCGACGATCAACACTGGAAAAAGGACACGATTTTGAAACGGCCGTTCGCCGGATGAGCTGACGATGATTTTCATTGACAAATTCCCACCTTGCATTATTTTAGGGCATCTTCTTACCGGATAAAAATCCAGGATAATCGATTCATTACAAATGGCGACAAAACGAGACTATTATGAGGTATTGCAGGTCCACCGGAATGCTTCGTCGGATGAGATCAAGGCAGCCTACCGGAAATTGGCCTTAAAATATCACCCGGATCGAAACCCCGGGGATAAAGCTTCGGAAGAGCATTTTAAAGAAGCGGCTGAAGCCTATGAAATTTTAAGGGATCCTGAAAAACGGAGCATTTACGACCAGTTCGGACATCGGGGACTTGAAGGTACCGGCTTTTCAGGATTCAGGGGATTCGACGACATCTTCTCGAGCTTCGGAGATATTTTCGAAGACTTCTTCGGATTTGGAACCGGACGAAGATCAAGATCCAGATCCCAGCGCGGAAATGACCTCCGGTACGACATAAAACTCTCGTTTATGGAAGCCGCCTTCGGGTATGAAACTCAAATTCATGTGGAAAAGCAGGAGATATGCTCCCGCTGCTCCGGAAGTGCGTGTGAACCGGGGACCTATCCGGAATCCTGCACCTCATGCGGCGGATCCGGTCAAATCTCCAGAAATCAGGGATTTTTTACCGTTCGAACCACCTGCCCCACCTGTCGAGGAACCGGCCAATCCATCCTTCATCCCTGTTCCACCTGCAATGGAGCAGGCCAGGTCTATCGAAAAAAAACAGTGGCCTTGAAAATTCCCGCCGGTGTAGACAACGGCTCCAGGTTGAGACTAACCGGGGAAGGAGAGGCCGGAACCCATGGAGGCCCTTCCGGTGACCTTTATGTGTTCATTCAGGTGGAACCCCACGAGTTTTTTCAGCGAAACAATCTGGATATCCTTTGTCAGATTCCCATTTCCTTTATTCAGGCAGCACTGGGAGATAAAATCAGCGTTCCAACCTTAAACGGAAATAAAAACCTCGAAATCCCCAGGGGAACCCAGCCTGGAGAAGTGTTCCGGTTTCACGGAGAAGGAATCCCTTCGTTGAGAAACGGAAAGCGCGGGGATCAGATCATACAGGTCGTGGTCAAAACTCCGACGAATTTGAGTAAGAAGCAGGAAACCCTCCTCCGGGAATTTGCAAAACTGGAATCCGGCAAACTCTCAAATAAGATTAAAAACATTCTAAAGGGGAATTCCGTCGGATCTGCTTAGGCCGGTGGGATTCGATATTCGGATTTAAAAAGGCAGGCCATGTTCGAATTAAAAGTAATCTCCCATTTCGCTGCGGCCCATCAACTTAAAATGGTCGCAAAAAAGTGTGAAAATCTGCATGGGCATAACTGGAAAATTGAGGTTTGCATTGCCGGAGAGAGGTTGAATCACGCCGGGGTTCTGATCGATTTCGGCATTATTAAAAAACATCTCAGGGAAATTGTTGAAAAATTGGACCACCGGTTCTTAAACGACCTGGAACCCTTTAAAGAAA
>JBFMEI010000189.1:0-4713 GCA_040753295.1 Thermodesulfobacteriota bacterium
TGAAGGAGTATGAGGATCGTTTTGTGACAGGCGCCCGGAACCGGGGGGTTCCTGAAGACCGGATTCAGGCGGTATGGAATATGATGATGAGTTTCGACGGATATTCCTTCTGCAAGCCTCACAGCGCAAGTTATGCCCGGGTTTCTTTTCAGTCCGCCTTTCTCAAAACCCATTTTCCGGCTGAGTTCATGGCGGCTGTTATCAGCAATCAGGGGGGATTCTACAGTCCGTTTGCCTATGTCTCCGAATCCCGCCGCATGGGATTGACCATCCTTCCCCCGGATATCAATGAAAGCGAGATCCGATGGAAGGGGAAAGATAAAACGCTGCGGGTGGGATTTCTTTCGATTTCGGTGCTCAGCCGTATCACTCAGAGTAAAATCATCGAGAATCGAAGAAAATCCCCTTACCGAAGTCTCACGGATTTTTTAAACCGGGTCCGCCCTGAAGGGCCGGAAGCCCGGGTGCTCATCCATTCCGGCGCATTCGATTCGATCCATCCCGGCGAACGCCGGTCCTCTTTGCTGTGGGATCTGGCTCTGTGGGAAAAATCCCGTTCTGCAGGATCAGATCTGTTTGCAAAAACGGAACCCCGCGAAGTCCCCCTTTTTCCTCCGGATGATGAAATGAATCTCCTGAGAAACACCTATGCAGCCTTGGGATTCCTCTGCGACCGGCATCCCATGACCCTTTTTGCCGAGACTCTCAAAACTGCGGGAATCATCAAGGCCGAAGATCTTTTCCGGTACGTCGGAAAAGACGTACGGATTGCCGGGCTGCTCATCACCGGCAAGATCGTTCACACCCGGCATGGAGATCCCATGGAATTCCTGACCTTTGAGGATGAAACCGGTCTGGTAGAGGCCACTCTTTTTCCGGAAATCCATCGCCGGTTCTGCTCGATTCCGGATAAAACCCGCCCGTTTATACTCTCAGGCAAAGTGGAAGAAGACTTTGGAGCACTCACCCTCACGGTTGCCCGGGCGGCGGTCCTGAATCCAAAGAATAAAGCACCGTCACCCCCAGTTATTCCGGATAGTGAACAATCTCCTGGAGTTCGAGATCGTTTAACGTTTTTTCCGTCGGGCCTCCAAGGAGCAGATCCCATTCCAAGGTCTCAAAGAATTCCTTGACGAGCGAATCGTTTTTTATGGTTATCCCTTTAAGCGGTCCGGCATCAAGGGGAGGATTTCCGACTGCGGCATCCGGAAGCCATGTTCCTCTGATTCCCTCCCGCACATTAAATGCTTTACGGAGGGAAAGGATTCTCAGGCCTGTCTTCCAGTATTCATCGGGCGAAAAACCCCATCCTGTTGCCGCGTTCAGAAAATCGACGAGCGGAAGGGGTCCGGTGAGAGCCCCGAACAGACAGATCCCTGCGCCGTTGAGGATCTGGGTATAAATGCTTCCTGCAGCCTGTAACCGGACATTTTTAATGGATTTGTTCCGGGAGGACTTTATCATCTTCCGAACGTTTTCCGGGAACTGGTGCTTGACTCCAAAGAGCCTTGGGTAAAGATTGCAGGAAATGGTATGGCGGCCGGGTGTGGGTTCGCATTGATAAGCAACCGCATATCCCGGGTCGAGTCTGGAGTCATGCATGGGGATCTCCTGCCCGCCGGCATGAAGGGCAAAGCGTTCCGTCTCCTTCCCCAAGAGCCCGGCAGCCCTCATGACGCCGTCCGCCAAAACATCTCCAATCCCTTCCCGGCGGATAATCATTTCGACAAGGCGCATGATTTCATTGCTTTTTCCCCATCCAAGCTTCAGTCCGCCGGTGTCGCTTTCTCCGATCAGTCCGTTCTCAAAACAGTCAATGGCAAAAGCAACTGCAGCGCCTGCGGAAATCGTGTCAATTCCAGCCCGGTTGCACATCTCATTGATTTCCATTACCGCTTCCAGGTTATCATGAAGCATGAGCCCTCCGAACGCCGCCAGTGTTTCATATTCAGGCTTATGCCCGGTCTTCCCTTCAAAACGGCCCTTGGGGAGATCCACGATGCCGCCGCACCCCAGAGGGCATCCCTGGCAGGAGTATCGTTTTTTCTGAAAGGCGACAACCCGGTCATCTGAAAGGCGGGACGCGCGGTCAAGCGGATAATCCCGGTTTCCCGCTCCTTTCCAGTTTTTAATCGGCATATCTCCCGTCATCGCAGAATAAACAGTGAGTCCTGAAGTGCCGTAACGTCGATAGATCTGCCTGAGGGTTGAGGATTTTGCCGGGGCAGGTATCCCGGTCAGGGCGATGATCCGGCTGATGGAATGCATGAACCGTACGGTGAGCCTGTCCTGAAGAGAAATCTTCTTGTATTTTTCAAGAAAAAGACGATTGATCTCCCTGATGCCGTCCGGATCATGCACCGGAACCTGCTCATCCCCCCGGACGGCGATGGCCTTCAGCTTCTTGCTTCCCATGACAGCTCCCAGGCCGGATCGAGCCGCGATTCTTCCCCCTCCTGTTACGATCCCGGAGATGAGTGAACACCGCTCACCCCCCTCTCCGATGCAGACGACCTGAACTTTTCCATCCCCTGACGCTTTCCTGATCCCTTTTCCGGTTTCGATTGCATCCATTCCCCACAGAGAGCCGGCCTCACGGATCTCGGCTCCCTTCCGGGTCATCAGAACCCATACCGGTCGTTCAGCCGCTCCGGTGATGAAAATCCCGTCGTATCCGGCTTTTTTGATCTCTCCGGAAAAAAATCCGCCGGCATTGGCATCCCCCCATCCTCCGGTAAGAGGGGATTTTCCCATAACCATGAACCGCCCTGAAAAAAGCGCTCCGGTTCCGGTGAGAAGCCCCGGACAAAACCCGAGCCAGCTTTCCGGAGAAAGCGGCTCAACTCCAGGCGCCTGTTCCCGGCAGATAACCGCCGCCCCAAGCCCATATCCCCCTAAAAATTTTCTGTAAAATGCCTCTTCGAGCGTTCTGATCAAAAATTCGCCGGTTGAAAGATTCAACACGCCGTACCGCCCGATGAACCCCCCTGCCATGTCATCCTCCTGATCTCCGGCGCCTCATCGATTCCGGCTGCCCCAATACTGTCCGAAACGCATTCTCCAGTAGGCTGTTGTCAACTGAAAGATCAGTCTCGGATCCAAATTGGGATTGGGGACAGCTCCGAGAAACGCCAGGTAATTCACATGATCCGCAACCGAAACCGGGCATCCCCGGGCATGCAGATACGGAAGCTTTCGGCTTTTCACGCAGGTCTGAAACGCTTTGAACGTTTTTAAAAGCATGTCGTTGGATGGCGGATGATCCTGATCCACCTCATGAAAGCCCCGGTAGGAGCTTTCGATGCTGACCGGCAGACCATCAACACTCCCTTCCCATTCGGTGCAGTTGCCTGCAAATATCACACGTTCATCTTTTTCAATATCTAACGGCGCTTCCACCTTTCCCACCACATATCGGATCCGTTTCATGGTTTGATCCACCTGGGGATAAAACCCTCGAAGAATATGCATCGCCTCCTGAAGGGCTCCGGGACATCCGCCCCAGCAATAGTCCCGGGAGTGCGCCTCGGGAAAGCTTCCCACCGTGCAGGTGAGGTTCCCGCTCTTCCTGAAATACTCATCAATCCGTTCCATGCAAAATTGAAATTCCCGGGTCTTCCTCTTTACTTCGGAAAGCGGAAAATCTCCCCCGACCTCGATCTCCGATATTTCCACGGGGCCGAATCCCCTTTCAGATGAAAACGCAAGATGCTTTACCGCTTTGGGATCCAGATTCACCATGTGACACCCCACGGTATCGACGGCACAGGGGTTTGTCCCCATGATAATCGCTCCCAGCTTAAAAGGAGTCGGGGTGAGCATCATCCGCTGGCCTGCCGTAATCCCATCGATGGCGATGAAGCCGGGTTGAATAACCGACTGGAGATCCGCAATTTTTTGATCCAGAAAGGAATTGTGATCGATGAGTCGATATCGATCATCCTGAATTCCGATCAGGTTTTTCAGGCTGAGGGTGATCCGGCACCATGGATGAGCCTTGAATTTGGGGAGATTGATAAAAAAGTCACACTCCGAAACCGGCTTGGGAATATGCAGATGCGTTCTCAGCGTCTTTCTCCCTTTGAGAGGAACCGGTACCTGAGGAACCTCCTCGAAATAGCAGGGCCTGACATGATACTTCCTCAGCAGGTCCAGGTATCCGGCATTCCTGAAACAGAAACGGGTAGGGACCGTGATTCCTGAGCGCTCACCCGCAGTAAGCTCCTTGATATCCCCGCTGCTTTGCTTTACGGCCAGAATGACGCCTTCAAGAAATTCCTTCCGGGTGAATGCATGAGGGAAAATTTCAGGATGGGCGATGACGGCATTCGGTTTGAGGAGCACGTTTCCTCTCGGGGATATACCCAGCTCTTCCATGCCTTCCCGGATGATCCCTGCGATCTTTCCGGGGTCATATTCATCGCATCTTCGGATGAGGACCTTATGTTTGATTTCCAATGCCGATTCCTGTATTCCGTGGTTGCCGCTTCCAGACCTTAAATCGATTCTTTATCACGCTTAATGAGCCGGTTCAATATCCCGGATCCGGCCCCCTCCTGATCCCTCTGTAAACCAACCCATTGTTTCACCTAAATTGAGCGATTGTTGAGTTTGCTGAAGATGCAAGGAAGATGGAGTATGGTTGAATGCGTTTGTATTTCTTTTATAAATTCTTTTGTCATGATTTAAAACGCTCAATTTAGGTTTCACTAT
>JBFMEI010000190.1:0-4711 GCA_040753295.1 Thermodesulfobacteriota bacterium
GAATCCGGACAACCTGGTTCAAGGGAACCGCACAGAGTCCGAACGGGTAATGGTCCCTCAGATCGTTTTTAACGGTAAAGGGGAATTTGTGGATATCCTCAAGGCGGTTGATTTCCTGCACTTTAATCCCCTTTTCATCGAATTTTTTACGATAAAAGGGAATCTTTTCATAAACCCAGGCGAGGGTTTCTTTAAGCTTTTTAAGCTGAAACTTCTGAAGTTCATCCACAGGCATACATTCGAATCGGTCATCCCAGGGCATGGCATTCCTCCTTTTAACTGGTCATCAGAATTATTGATCAGCCGTTCATGGCGGCCGAAAATCCCATATCAAACGCCTTCAAGTTCGTATCTAAAAAGGATTTTTTAGTTATCTTTTTCATGGCTTCTTTAACAGTTTCGATTCCGAGAGGAATGGTATCGGTTTGAATCAGCGCCCCAAGGAGAACCATGTTTACAGCCATGACATTTCCGGCTTCTTTTGCCAGTGCAGTGGCGTTAAACGCGATGAGCCTGGAAGTTTTCCTGCGAATCAGTTCCTGAATTTTCCGGAGATCCGGATAGACCCCCCGTCCGATATTGACGGTAAAGGGCATGAGCGGAGAGAGGTTTGTAATAACGGTCGTTTTTGAATTGCATTTGTTGATGGCACGGAGGGTTTCGGAAGGCTCGAATCCCATCAATACATCGGCCTCGCCGTCTGAGATGATGGTGCTTTTTCCATCTCCGAACAGAATGGCCGATTCCACCACGCCGCCTCTCTGGGCCATGCCGTGAATTTCGCTCATACGGACCGGAATCTTTGCCATAAGGGCTGCTTCCCCTAAAACCCGGGATGCAAGCAGGTTTCCCTGGCCTCCGACTGCAACCATGATCAATCGTGTCGTATTCATCTGTTATCCTGTAATCCTTGAAGTTTGATTCTCATAAACGTGAAGCGTATCGGATCGTTCAGCTTGATTGTGATCTCTCTTTAATCGGTAAAATGGCATTTTCCGGGCAGATCTGGGCGCAGACCGCACAGCCGGTACAGAGGTCCGGATCAATTTTGACTCGATTCTCCCAGAGGAAAAATGCCGGGCATGCAATGCTGAGACAGGTCCGATGATTTTTACATTTATCGGTCACTTGGAAAGGTTTTCCTTTGGCCAGTTTGAGGCTCTTGGCATAGAGCACACACATCTCTTCCGAGATGATGACTGAGACTCCTTTATAATTCAGGGCTTCCTTGATGGCGTCAATGCTTTTTTTCACCTTGTAGGGTTTGATCTTGGTGATATGCGTTACACCGATCCCCCGGACCACATCTTCAATCGACACCCGGCCGTATCCTTCCAGGTTAAGGTGGGACATATCGACTCCCGGATGGGGTTGATGCCCGGTCATGGCTGTGGTGCCGTTCTCAAGAATAACCAGTGTAAAGTTGTGGTTGTTGAAAACGGCATTGACCAGGCCGGAGATGCCGGAGTGAAAAAAGGTGGAATCTCCGATAAAGGAGATGACTTTCCGGTTTGTGGCCTTGGAAAATCCCCCTCCCGTATCCACGGATGATCCCATGCAGAGAAGAAAATCGGCCATGGAAAGCGGAGGGAGAACACCCAATGTGTAGCATCCGATGTCTGTTGGATAGATGGTCTCCATCCCCTCCGTCGCTTTTTTAATCTCATGATAGGTTGCACGATGGGAGCAGCCGGCACACAGGTTGGGAGGGCGCTGGGGAACTTCAGGGATATCCGAAAGGTCCGGAAGCCGGGGCGGAGTATACGGCACCCCGAAAAATGCGGCGATGCTTCCCCGGACCTGCGAAGGACTGAATTCATATAGCCTTGAGAAGAGATCCTTCGATTTTCCCCTGATCTGAAGCGTCTTTCCATCTTCCTGGGCAATGGCTTTGACGGCCTCTTCCATAAACGGTTCTCCTTCTTCCACAATCAGGACTTTTTCGCATCCGTTCAGGAAGGATTTAATGAGAGTACTCGGCATGGGATTTGAGAATCCGATTCGGAGAATCTTCACCTTGTTTCGGATTCCTAAATCCTCGACGCCGTCATCGACATAGGCATAGCTGACGCCGTTGCAGATGATTCCCCAGGATCCGGTTCCCGAGATCATATTGAACCTGGATGTATCCGATAATTCCGCGGCTCTTTCCAGATTTTCGAGAAGTTTCACATGAAGTTTTCTCGAAACCGCGGGAATGGTGACGAGGTTGAACGGGTCTTTTATAAAATCACCCTGGGTGACCCTGGGCTTGATCGGCCCCAGTTGAACGATTCCGTTGGAATGGTTGATCCGTGTGGTGGTTCTGAAAAGAACAGGTTCTTTCAGGGTCTCGGAAAGGTCAAAGGCGTAGGAAATCATCTCTTTGGCTTCTTCCACGGAAGAAGGCTCCAGTACCGGCAGTCCGGCGAGCTTGCCGTAATATCGGTTGTCCTGTTCGTTCTGGCTTGAAAACATGGCAGGGTCATCGGCGGTAAGAACCACCATTCCTCCTTTGACGCCCACATAGGCCAGGGTCATGAGAACATCGGCCGCCACGTTCAATCCCACATGTTTCATGATCGCCATGGAGCGAAGGCCGCAGTTGGCCGCCGCTGCCGCCATTTCCATGGCGACTTTTTCATTGACGCTGTATTCGAAATAGAGATCGCTTTCCTGGGAGATCTGGAAAAAATTAAGGGATATCTCCGATGAAGGAGTTCCCGGATAAGTGGCGGCAAACGCCACTCCTGCTTCAACAGCCCCTCGTGCAATGGCTTCATTGCCGAGAAGGAGCATTTTTTCACCCACATGATCCTTCAGAAGCTTGTGCATGATCTTTTCCCCGAATTTTGATATGAATGATTATTGTTTGAATAAGTCCTGAAATATGATTATTATAAACATTCAACAAAAGCTACATTACAGCTACGTTCATCTTTAAGTCAAGAGAAAAGATCATTCCCTGATCATCTCAGATATCACCAATAAGGAGGCATGTGAACGCAGAGAGAGTGACCCTTGAAACCCTAAGGGATCTGGCTGATGCAACGATCCGGAGCGCGGCAGAACGCCCGGGAAGCGTCGATTTCTGGAGAAAACCCCTTCTGGTATCCGCGCGGGCGGATGACCGGTTCAGCCTCCTCAAAAAGATTGCCGCCCATGATCATCTCCTTCCGGGAGAACTTCTCGAATCGGTCAAAAGCGTCATTGTTTTCTTCATTCCATTCAGAAAATTTCTCCAGGAGGAGAATTCAGTAGGGAAGTTTCCATGCCGCAACTGGGGTTTAGCCTACCAGGAAACCAATCCCCTTATCGGCGAAGTCTCAATCCGGATCCGGTCTTTTCTTGAAACCGCCGGATATGGATCTGCATTGACTCCGGCAACCCATAATTTTGATCCTGTGGCCTTGCGGGCCCGGTGGTCTCACAAACATCTGGGATATATCGCCGGATTGGGACGTTTCGGGATCAATGCCCAGTTGATCACGCCTTCCGGATGCGCCGGAAGGCTCGGAAGCCTGGTTACTGAGGCGGATCTCGGAGATCACCCGCTGGTTGAATCCGGAGAGCTTTGCCTTCACAAACAGGGAAAAGAATGCCTCAGATGCCTCACCCGATGTCCGGTAAGCGCCCTTGGCGTGGATGGAATCGATCGAAAACGATGCTGGACCCGCCTTAAAGTCAATATCACGTCTTCAAAGGGACTTTCAGGCCTTGAAAAAAATACCCATGTCTGCGGAAAGTGCGTGGTGGGGCTTCCCTGCAGCATGGATCCGGTTTAATCCGAACCGAAGCGATCCAGGAAAGCCTTGACGGCATGGGGATATCCGGGGGTATGGCCGGCTTCGCTGTGACGGGCACCCGGCGCAATATAAATATCGGACAGATCTTTTTTTAATTTCTCTTTAAGTGCAACTGCAAATGAGACCGGAAAGCGTTGATCCTTCTCCCCATGGATGAGCATGACCGGCATTTTCAGCTCCGGAGCCAGAATCGCCGGACTCAACCGGTCCAGCTTTCCCCTGTAGAAGAGATTCATCCAGAACAAGACGATTTTTCCGAAAAAGAAATGAAACCAGCGGCCGTGGTAACGGAACAGGCTTAGAAGCATTTCATCGGTATATGGATATGAGCCTTCGAGAAAGAGGAGTTTCACCATTTCAGGTCTTTTCCATGCAGCAATGGCGGCGCCGCCGGACCCGGCGGAATGCCCGTACAGGATGACCGGTTCGCCGATCCAGTCGATGACCGCTTCGATGTCTTCTGAAAACCGAAGGGCGTTCATTCCGATCTGAGGGCTTGAATTCCCGTGATCCCTGATGCTCGGAATAACGACCGTGAATCCCCATTTTCCGAAAAATCGTCCCCGGTGCGTCATCCGGTCGCGGTTCCGGCTCCATCCATGGATCAGCAGGACAATCCCTTTCGATTTTCCGTCCGGTTCGATTTTCCAGACCTCAAGGCTTTTCCCGTTTCGCGTCGGAATACGGACGTCCGTAAGGCTTCCCCAGTCGGGTATATCGACGACCGGCTTGCGGGGAAGCTGGTGGATCAGAAAGGTCACCACCAAGGTCGCCACCAGATAGAGAAGCACCAGGGTACCGAGAAGGATCAACAGGAGCATCATGGAATCATCTCTTCAGCTTCCGATTCTGTTATCCCAGACCCTGGAGAGTTTCCGCAATCCGGCGGGGCGAAGTCCAAGAGATCTTCCGTGATATAAAATGAG
>JBFMEI010000191.1:0-4709 GCA_040753295.1 Thermodesulfobacteriota bacterium
TCCATTCGACAAACCGCAGATCTGAATATTGATCGGTAAGGCACATCGCCTGGCCCGGAGAAAGGGTCAACGACCCGACATCATTCGATACGTGGATGTTAACCCGGGCTTCCGTCAGAAGGTCGGTCCAGATATGCCCCGACATTTGGGTTCGGCGCATTTCCCATTGAGCGGTATTTGATCGATGATCATCCAGATTCACCGCCACCAGCACTTCTTTTCCGGACGACTCATGCCGGCGGAGCAGTACAATGCAATTTTCACCCCCGCATTGAATGAGGCTTAACCGAGTATTGTCAGAAAAGGCCGGATGATTTGTCAGGAGCCTCGATAATACCCCGATTTCATGAACCTGATTTTCAGACGCCCCCCAATTCAGGGACGGAGATTCATGAACGATGATCTTTTCAGTGGCAAACCATTCCACACCGTTTGCAAATCCGAATGCGCCGCTGTGGGATACCAGCGCACAGAGGGCTGTCCGCATTTTTGCATAAAGCGTTGAGCGGGAGGCCAGCCGGTCGTTGTCATGAGTTTCAGCATAATGAGCCGTCAGGCCGTCGCTTCCGGATATGTCGATGGCTTCAGGAAGATATCCTTCGATCTGCCGGCGATCATAATTCTGGAAGAGCTCCGAATAAGCCCAGTTGAAATTGGCCGTATTTAAAAGATCTCTGGCGACGGAAACCTTTCCTCCCAGTCCTTCGAGAAAAAAGAGAGTATCCGGATATTCGTTTCTGACACGGGAAATCATATATTTCCATGCTTCCACCGGAATCATGTATCCCGCATCACAGCGAAACCCGTCAACGCCTCTCCGGCACCATGTCAGAAAGACGTCGCTCATATATTTCCAGAGGTCTTTTCGACGATAATCCAGCTTTGTCAAATCCTCCCATCGGACTCCCCATGCACCGGGCATTTCAATCCGGCCTTCGGCGTCCCGGGAAAGCCATTCAGGATGCATTTCATGAAGACTGGCCGCCCAGCCCGTGTGGTTGATGGCGATATCGATGAGAATCCTTCCATTTCTGTAATGAATCGCATCCACAAGTTCGATGAACTGTTCAAGAGGGGTTGCTTTCACATCGAACTGGGCCAATGCCGGATCCACAGCGGTAAAACTCAATGCCGCATACGGGCTTCCATATCTTCCCATCCTGGCATAGGTGGTGGGTGTGGGGTGGATCGGAAGAAGCTGGATATATCGGCATCCCAGAGTCTTGATAATGAAATCGAGCTCCTTGATGAGATCCCGGAAGGTCCCGGAAGGAGGGATCACCACATATCCCAGCCGGTCCAACTTTTGAATTTCATTCCGGGACAGGGAATTGAAAAAACCGCCGTTCTTATTCGGACCGAATTGTCTGACAAATGCATTATAGATGATATTCCCGCAGCAGGTGTGCGCCGGTTCCACATTGACAGACAGATTGGGCCCTTCAGGCCAGACCGGTTTTCCGTCGGTCTTGGGCAGAAAATATCCTTTTGCTTCGAAATGTCCGACCTCGCAGAGCGGCAGGACAAGGGAGTATCCTCCGGTACCCGACGGCTTCATAGGGATATCATACCAGTCATTTGCCAGAGGGAATTCCCGGTACTCGACCATTCGAATGATCTCCTGCCTGGCGATCTTCCCCTGTCCGAGATTGGTCCGTAAAAATGCATCCCCGTCTTCACGGGCGGTTACCATCAATTCAACCCGCAGCGTATCCCCCCGGAATTTGAGCATCCGGGTTCCCGGGGAAGGTCTCTGGATTACCCTGGAGCTCATATGCAGAAAAGTCTTGATTGAGGCATCAGATTAATTTCTCTTGATATTTCCGGCATGAACCGGTAGTCTCTTGATCTTGGGTTGATCGCAGTTCCCCATACCGCCTATGGATTCAAAAAAACCGACCGCTGGAATCATCCTTGCCGCAGGGATGTCGAATCGGATGAATTATCCCAAACAATTGATCCGGTTTAAAGAGAAATTTCTTATCGAACATGTCCTGGACGCCTCCCTAGAGTCGCAACTCGCAGTAGTCGTTCTCGTTCTGGGGCATCAGCATCATACCATTCTTGACGCGCTTGGGGAAAAAATCCGTCGGTCGCGTCTGAAAATCGAGATCAACTCCGAATATCAAGAGGGAATGAGCAGTTCCATCAGGACCGGTCTCCGGGAGGTGGAACGGAGATTCCCATCCGTCATGTTTCTTCTTGGGGATCAGCCCCTGGTCGACGCCGGTTTCATTAATCGATTGCTCGACCAATTCTGGACTTCGGATAAAAGCATATGTGTCCCGGTCTTTCAGGGGAAAAGAAGAAATCCGACTCTTTTCACACGCAGGTGGTACGACGCCCTTTTAAAGATCGTCGGAGATGTGGGGGCCCGTCACCTCATCGAATCAAACCCCAAAGAGCTGCTTCAGGTAGATGTGGAAGACGCCTATCGGTTCCAGGATATCGACACCGAATCGGATGCAGCAATCCTTAAGGCGATGACACCTCCGGTCTCCCCTATTCCACAATAACGCATTGATCCGGATCTGACTTCCCCAATTCCCTGCCGCAGAGGTCTTCCCCTTTTTTCTCCCTGATGGCGGCCAGAATCTTTTCAGGAGTCATGGGAAGATCCTTGACTCGCACTCCAACGGCATCATAAATGGCGTTGGCGATTGCCGGCGCAGTGGGAACGCATCCGGGTTCTCCGATTCCTTTGGCTCCGAATGGGCCGTCCTGATCATAGGTTTCAAAGACCGGCGCCTGAATGGGGACCACGTCTTTGGCTGTCAGGATCTTGTAATCCCTGAAATTCGGATTTTTACATTCCCCTTTTTCCAGAAGAATCTGCTCGGTAAGGGCATATCCGATCCCCATCATCACTCCTCCATAAACCTGTCCCTCAAGAAGCATGGGATTGATGGCTTTTCCCACATCATGGGCGGCGATATATTGCAGGATTTTGACTTTACCGGTCTCTTCATCCACTTTAACCCTGACTCCATGGGTTCCAAAGGTATATGTCATGGAAAGATTACCCTTGAAGTCTCTTCCAAGGTTTTCATTGTTCGGATCATAAAAATATTCGGCCATCAGCATCCGACCGTTTGCCTTGAAATGGGTCTTTCTCAGAAACTTGCCGAATTCAATGCTTTTTTTATCATCCTGGTTTGAATATATGAGCCGATTCCGGATCGACAGGTTTTCAACCGGTTCATCGAGTATTTTTGATGCGGTTTCAAGAATTTCGGATTTGATCTTTCTGGCCGCTCCCAGCGCCGAATTGCCGGCAACAAATGTGGTCCGACTTGCATGAGATCCGACATCCCATGGGCATATGTCGGTATCCGAATGAATCACATGCACATCTTCAATCTCTAATCCGAGCTCTTCAGCCACAATCTGTGCGATGACCGTGTCCGCCCCCTGCCCCATGTCTGTGGCACCTGTAAAAACATTTACTTTCCCGAAATCATCAACCTTGATGAGGGTCCCGCAACCATCGGACTTATAAACCCGTGCGCCGCCTCCCACATGAATCAGAGATGCAATTCCGACCCCCTCTCCCTTCACTTTGGGCGCATTGAAGGAAAGGCGTTTTTCGACCTCGTCGATGCATTCCTTAAGACCGCAAGTGGTGATTCTGAAATTCTGGGGAGAGACATATCCGCTCTGATTTGCATTCATACGACGAAATTCAATTCGATCGATTCCGGCGGCTTCAGCCAGCATGTCCATGGAACTTTCGATGGCAAAGGTCGCCTGGGGGTTTCCGTATCCCCGCATGGCCTGGCAGTAGGTGTTGTTGGTATAAACACATTTGGCCTCATAGCGGACATTCGGTACTTTATACAATGTGCATATGGGCATCATCATGACAGATGGCGTGGTCGCCCCCCATGACGTGTAGGCGCCGTTGTCCAAAATCATTGAAATATCTCTGAAGACGAGTTTTCCGTTATCATCGCATCCCTGGGAGATCTGAATCACCGCCGGTTGCCGGGGGGATGTCGCAATGAACTCCTCCTGCCGGTCGAACAGAATTTTAACCGGCTTCCGGGTATAGTACGCCAGAAGAATTGAGATATATTCATACGCGTATGTATCGAGCTTGCTTCCGAATCCCCCGCCGATACAGGGCTTGACGACCCGGACTCTCCGATTCTTATGGCCCATGGCTTCGAGGGCTTCGATGAAATCCTTTTGTGCAAGCGATGGAATTTGAGTGTTGGTATAGATGGTAAGATTATTGTCGTTATCGAATTGAGCCAGGGCGCCGCTGGTCCCCAGGCAGCAATGAGTCACCCACGTTGTGCTGAATCGATCCGAAACCGCGTGTGCCGCTCTTTTTCTGGCCTGTTCAACATCCCCGTAATGGAGCTTCCAGGGCATTTTCAAAATATTGGTCTTATGTTCCTCATGCACCAGAGGCGCATCGGAGGCCATGGCTTCCATGGGATCAAATACCGCAGGCATGGCTTCATAGGTCACCTCGATCAGACTCAGGGCTTCTTCTGCAATATCCGGATCAATCGCTGCAACCGCCGCCACTTCATCCCGGTAAGAGCGAACTTTACCTGATTTGAGGGGCCGGTTGTCCTTATACACCCCGAACCGGATTTCCGGGATTTCACTTCCCGTAATGACGGAACGGACTCCCGTGAGCTGTTTTGCCTTGGATGTATCAATATGGACAATCCGGGCGTGGGGATATTTGCTGTATA
>JBFMEI010000192.1:0-4644 GCA_040753295.1 Thermodesulfobacteriota bacterium
AGGTAGGTGCTCAGGCGTTCAATGGAGTATCCCCGGTGACTGAGGGCGTCCGGGAGATACCGTCCAAACAGGGTGTAGCCGATAAAAATCAATGCGATAATGGGTACTGCCGGGCCGGTCGATCTTCGGGCGGCTTCAAGAACGATGACGACTAAAGCGGTGCCGATACAGATATCCTGAAGATAGTAGGCACCGGCCCGGTTCATGATGGCTGTGGAATTAAAAAAAATCCACAGGCTGATCCCCGCTGATGCTGCCAGAAACGCACCGTCGAAAAAGGAGATCCGGTTCCGGGGAGAACGCCCTTTGGAAAACGGATAGAGAGTAAACAGCAGGGTGGACATGAACGCCCAATGCAATGACCGATGGTCTAAGGCAAAAAACGGATGCCAGTAGGCATAAGCCAGATGATACCCTGCAGCCAAAACCGCCAGAAGAGTAATCGCGGGTGAAGTCGCTCCCGTGAACTTGCGTTTTTTTTCAAACCGCTCCAAAACCTCCTGAGCACTGCGGATACCTTCAGGTTTTTCCGCTGCGGGCGTTGCTGCCGGAATATCGGCCGCCTGATGGAGCTTCTTCATGGGTTTGCCGGTTCGCGTTTGATGCGGATGCATACGGATTCCCTTCCTTCTGCAACGGCTAATAGCGGAAGCTGCGAGCCGTTGACAGTCAAAACTTGTCGGGCGATCTCTCCCACCCGCAGCAAGAGAAACGGAAAATGACGGTTCAAAAATACCCGGGTCCCGTCATGTGAAAAGGTGATGTCGGCCGATGGATGAAATTCAAGACCGGACCCGTACCAGTCGAACTGTTCTTCAATCAGAACAAAAGTTGCATTGCGTGTAATTTGAAACAGATCCCGGACCGGGGTATGATCCGACGAGTGCCGATAATCGAGAGTGAAACAGTCGCCGGCTTTTACGGAATGCGTCCAGAGAACCTGGGCGTCCGCCTGACGGAGGATTTCCAGCCGCATGCCGTCCGTTTCAGCATGCAAGAAGGTCGACGTCCCGGCCATCATGAGTGAAATCGCCAGAAATCCTGCCAAGAGGCGAAAATTGCCTGGGTAAAGCATGTGCCCCCATTTGTATGAATGGGCTCTATATGATTTTTGCGCCATAAGAGTGTTTTCCGTGCCCTGTGAGGAGCACCCTTATGGCGATCGAATTTACTTCAATGCTCCCACTTCCCTGAAGTACCTCTGAGCTCCCGGGTGCAGGGGAAGAGGGCTGTTCACAGCATTGGCCGGGGTCAGTTGAGCCGCAATCGGGTGAATGTTGATCAGGGCGTATTGTCCTTCCTTAACATTGGTGAAAATAGCTTTAACCGCTTTATAGGCGACATCTTCCTTCATATTCTTATTTGCGATCAGCACGTTGGAATCCCCCAGGCAAAGTACATCGTAATCCACTTTGCTGTAAGTCCCGCGGGGGATGGTGATCTGAACGTAGTATGGGTATTTTTTAACCAGCTTATCCGCCAGAGCCTTCTCCATGGGAATCAGAACGATATCCCGGGTCGCAGCCAGATCCATGACGGCTGAGCCCGGATAGGCAAAGTTGAAAAAGACCGCATCCACCACACCGTCCTTCAATGCCTGCACCGATTCCGACTGGGAAAGATTTGCAATCGTCAAGTCTTTCTTGAGGTCGTAACCGGCTTCCTGAAGGATGGCTGAAGCCATTGTGGCACATCCGCTTCCCGGGACATCGATGGAAACTTTTTTCCCTTTCAGGTCGGCGATGGATTTAACCCCGCTTTTAGCAGTCGTCACGATATGCTCCGGCGCCGGATACATCTGAAAGAGAGCAACGATGTCGAATTTCTTTTCAAACGGCTGCTCGCCGGCAACTGCTTTGTGGGCGACGCTTCCCATCACCATTCCCATATCGGAATTGCCGCTTCCGACCAATCTTGAGTTTTCTACTGAAGCTCCTGTTGACTCAGCGGCGCAGCGCAGATCCGGGACCGTTTTTTCGATCGCGACAGCCATACCGCCGCCGAGCGGGTAATAGACTCCCCCCGGACTTCCGGTGGCAAGGGTTAAAAAGGTTCGTTGATCCGCTGTCGCCGACCCGCCCCCAGCCAAGAAAAGCGCTGTAACAATCAACAAGCACAGAACGGTTCTTTTTTTCATGTCGCAGTCCTCCTTTTCCATTGGAAATTGATGAAAAAACCTATTGATCGGAATACCGGGTTGTTTTGATTTTCACCTCCTTTCAAGCATTGACAAATACATCTCATTTACGCTTTCGTGCAGTGGACGCTTCTTCATCGAAGTAGATTTTTTGGGTTTCCCAGAAATTTTCGAACTGCCTTAAGGCTGATACTGTGGATTCTTTGCAGGAGACGCCTATTGCTGTGACGATTGCATTAATAAGGCTCAATGGAGCTGTAAACGACTCCACGAAAGAATCCATGCGGCACCGGGCTGTAAGTACGACATCGGCATACCGGGCCAGCGGAGAAGTCAGACTGTCTGTTATGGCAAGCGTGCGCAACAGTCGGCTTTTTGCAAATTGCACGGCACGAACGGTTTCCCTGGTATATCGTGGAAAACTGATGCCCACCACCACATCCTCTTTTTTCAAAGCAAGGAGGCGGTCCCACATGTCTCCGATTCCGGGTGTAACGATCCATACATCACGCTGCAAAAATTCCAGCGCAACTCCCATCAGCACTGCCAGGGCATGCGCACTGCGGAGGCCAATGATTACCGTGCGTTCTGCAGAGTTCAGCGTGTCGACAAATTTCTTGAAATCCTCAATAGAAACCTGCCGGAGGGTTTCGGAGATGTTTTCAACATCCTGCTGCAAAACCTTAGCCATGACGTTTTCTTCATCAGCTTCATTTTGGGCTGCCTTCCTAAGCCTGGATACCGTTGTCAGTTTATCCCTGAAAAGCCTCCTGAGCTCCTGTTGAAACTCAGGAAAGCCGTCATATCCGAGTGCTTTTGCAAGACGGACAACCGTTGCTACGCTGACGTTTGCACGAGGGGCAAGGTCCTGAATCTTCAGAAATACCGATTCGTCATCATTGGACAAGATATAATTCAAGAGTCTTTTCTGAGAAGGGGTTAGGTTCTGACTTTTTTCATTTAACAGAGAGTGGTAGCTCATTGTAAAATTATTTCCCTAAATCAAATAAAATGTAATTATAATTACATTTCCGGAATGGGGTCTGTCAAGGTAAAAGATGAAACAGGTAACAGGTCGAATTTAAGTTTTTTATTTGCCACTTTTTTTAAAAAACCTTATGGTACGAAAATGAAAGAAAAAGATACTCCCACTCCAAAGGATCGAAAAATTATCGCCATCGAAGAGAGCTCAGGCCCTTTTCAGATGACGTTCCAGCGGATCATGAGGATGGTTCCTGACCGGGATAAGGATGATAAAAATCTCCAGCGGCTCCTTGCATTCCGGTTGAAACAGGACGGGGAGGCGGCAACCATCGAATATCTGGTTCGAAAAATACGGGATATTATCCAATGCGGGTATAGCGGCAGCCTTTATGAATATCTGAAGGACGACACCAAAGCCAGGGAATGCAAGACCGGAGATAAAAATGAGACTCCTCCGGATGTGGCATGAATTCCGGATTCATTTGTTCAAAAGAATATCAATGAGATAACTCATGGGGATAAATCATGAAATTTTATATCTCTGAAAGAAATATCGGCGGAGAAGCGACAAAGGATCACGCGGACGAACTCATTCGAATGCTCCGGGGAAAAGGATGGGATGTGGAGTACGGGTCAGGAAAAAATAAGGCGACGGATGTCTCCGAGTTCGGGCAGGAAGATCGAATTCAGGATTCCTTTGCCGATGATTTCATGTCCTGTATCGAAAGACTGGGAATCTGACTTTCAAAATGAAAATGCCGGTCATTTTTCATGGTTTGTATCAATGGATGAACCAGTAAAGAAAGCCATTCTGGAAAGAGTCAAAACAGAACCCTTTGCCCAAGCTCTTGGAATGGAACTTGTTGAACTGGATTCCGGCTTTTCCGCTGTTGAAATGACCTATGAACCTGCCCGGATGAATAACTTCTATAACCGGGCTCACGGTGGTGCGGTTTTTGCCCTCATTGATGAAGCCTTTGAAACCGTGGGGCAGACTGACGGAACGATCGGTGTTGCACTGAACGTCAATGTTACCTACATCTCAAGCCCGGATCCGGGAACCTGCCTGCGCGCTGAAGCCCGGATAGTTGCCCAAACAAAGAAAACCGCCACCTACACAATTACGGTAACCCAGAAAGACGACCGCCTCATCGCTTCATGTCAGGCGCTTCTCTATAAAACCGGGAAGCCGATTCCATTTCTTTGAAAACCGGAGGCTTTCTTTCTCTTTGCAGGTTAAGAAAATTCAGGCCTCTTGACACTCTCACATCCGGTCATAAACTTCGCTTATAAGAAATATACAATTTTAAATGTCGTGCCCGGGTTGCCGGAAAAGGGGGGGTATGTTGATGGAAAAAGAAAAACAGTTCCGCATTTCTTCAGTTATAAATGGAATTCTGTTTTCGTTTATCGTCATATTTCTGTTTCAAATTTGTTACTTCATCGGTTCACCCCTGGCGGCTTCCAAAAGCAAGACAAATTCAAAATCAGCATCCAAAGAGACATCCGAATTTACATATTTC
>JBFMEI010000193.1:0-4564 GCA_040753295.1 Thermodesulfobacteriota bacterium
CGGCAATACCGGCAAAAAATGCGCCAAGGGCAAATGCCGATATCCGGGTTCGAAAAAGGCCGATCCCCAGACACTCTGCCGCCAGTTCATCCTCCCGGACAGCGATCATGCTCCGTCCGTATGAGGAGAATTTAATTTTCCAGCTTGTATATACCGTTAGGACGACCCATGCAAAGACCCATCCGATATGGGTAAGGGGCTGAAGCCCGTTTAATCCCAGCGGCCCCCGGGTGATGCTTTCCATATTGATGATGAGAACCTGAACGATAATTAAAAATCCCATGGTGGCAACTGCCAGATAATGCCCCCGAAGCCGCAGGACAGGAATCCCCACCAGAATCGCGGTCAGGGAAGAGCAGGCGCCGCCGATAAGAAGAGCGGGTAAAAACGGCATCTCCATTCCAGCCAGCCATTGAGGAATCTCAAGAAACATGGCTTTTTTTGATACGGGAAAGGTCAGGATCGCCGTCACATACCCTCCGATGGCCATAAATCCCGGATGTCCCAGAGAAAAAAGTCCGGTAAAGCCATTGGTGAGATTCAAGCTCACGGCCAGAATGATAAAAATGCCGATAAAATTGATGATGGAAAGCATATATTCGCTGAATATGTTTTCGGCCGAGGCAGAAAATGCAATACCGGCAAGAAGAAGGAGAATTTGAATCATGCGGGAGCGGGTAAACTTCATCAGGGGCGGTCCTCAATCCGTTTTCCAAAAATGCCGTTGGGGAGAACCAGGAGAATCAGGATAAGGGTTAAAAACACAAAGGCATCCCGGAACGCCGAATATTCCGGGGGCAAAAGTCCTACAAAAAGGACTTCCGAAAGCCCCAAAATATACCCTCCCAAAATCGCCCCTGGAATGGAGCCCACACCGCCGATAACCGCGGCCACAAAAGATTTCAATCCCGGAACAAATCCCAGGAGAGGATCGATCTGGCCGAACTTGCCTCCCCACATGAGTCCGGCGATTCCGGCCAGGGCGCTTCCCATGGCAAAGGCGGCCATGATGGTTCGATTGATATTGATCCCCATGAGCCTGGCCATGTCGATATTTTCCGCCGTGGCCCTCATTGCCATTCCGATTTTTGTCCGATACACAAGCCCCATGAGGAGTGCCATTAAACAGAATGCGCCGACCATGATCACGCCGTCGACGGTCCGGAAACTCACGGATCCGATTTTGACGACCTTCTGCAGATAATCCGGAAAAGCGAAATTTCTGGGTTGTGCGGTTAATAGCATGATTCCCAGATTCTGAAGCATAATGGATACTCCCAGGGAAGCGATGAATCCGGTCACCTGAGGAGCCCCGCGAATGGGTCGAAACGTTCCTCTTTCAATCAGAATGCCGATCCCCCCTCCGAAAATCAGTACTGCAACCGCAACCACCGGGAAAGGGATCCCAAGGGTTTGAAAGAGACCGAGGGTTATAAATGCTCCCATCATGACAATATCCCCATGGGCGAAATTGATGAGGCGGATGATTCCATAAATCATGGAGAATCCGATGGCCACCAGTGCATACATGCTTCCCAGGACAAAGCCGTTTGCAATCTGCTGGGCGATATATCCTCCAGTCACGCAATTCCCCCCATGTATGCGATTTGTACCTTTTCATTTCCTGCCAGATCTCTGCTCTTTCCCGAGAGTGCCACACAACCGACCTCCAGAACATAAGCCCTGTGGGCAAGTTCAAGAGCCAGGACCGCATTCTGTTCCACCAGAAGCATCGTTACCCCCCGGGAATTGATCTCGGAAAGAACTTGAAATAGATTTTCAACAACAATGGGTCCGAGCCCCAGAGAAGGTTCATCCAAAATAAGGAGCTTCGGACGGCTCATTAAAGCCCTTCCGATTGCCAGCATTTCCTGCTCGCCGCCTGAAAGGCTTCCGGCTGCCTGTTCTCCCCGGTCTTTCAAGATTGGAAAAATCCGGCACACCTTCTCATGATCGTTAATGATTTCATCCTTGTCGGTTCTCAGGTACGCTCCGATCATCAGATTTTCCTTTACGGATAACCGGGAAAAGATCCCTCTTCCTTCAGGACAATGGGAAATCCCCAGTTCGACGATTCTCTCCGGAGATGCATGGCTGATATCGATTTGAGTTGAATCATGAGCCGGTTGAAACAGAATGCTCCCCGTTTTCGGTCTGAGCAAACCTGAAACGGTCCTAAGGAGTGTTGTTTTTCCGGCTCCATTGGCTCCGATCAATGCCACGATCTCACCGGCTTGAACTTCCAGGCTGACGCCCTGCAGGACATACGTCCGTCCCCGGTAGACATGGATCTCTTCAATTTTTAACATGATGTTTTTCTTTGGTCTTTCCAAGATAGGCTTCAATGACCCGGGGGTTTTTTCGAATGGCTTCCGGCCTCCCCTCGGCAAGGGGGTGTCCATGGTCGATTACCTGAATTCTTTGACAGATGGACATGATGAGCCTCATGTCATGCTCAACTAAAAAAATGGTCAGTCGATATTCCTGATGGATATTGCGAATCAGCGCCATCATCTCTTCGGTTTCATTGATATTCAGGCCTGCCGCCGGTTCATCCAGAAGAAGCAGTCTGGGCATGGTCGCCATTGCCCGGGCAATTTCCACCCGGCGCTGAACTCCATAAGGAAGGTTTCTTGCCGGTTCATTCCGGTGCGGGGTAAGATTGAAAAGCTCTAAAAATTTATCGCATTCAATCGAAATCTTTTTTTCAGATTTCCGGTAAGCCGGGATTTGTAAAAGTGTGCTCCAGAGTCCGCACCCAAGGCGCTGATGGAACGACGCCTTGATATTTTCGGCAACGGTCATCTGATTGAAAAGCCGGATATTTTGAAATGTTCTCGAGATTCCCAGGGCGCTGTTTTGATCGGGCCGGAGATGGGTGATCTCCCTCCCATTGAAGTAGATACGGCCGGCGGTAGGTTTGAGAACCCCGGAAAGCAGATTGAACACCGTGGTTTTCCCCGCACCATTGGGTCCGATGAGGCCCACCAGTTCACCGGTACGAATTTCCATATGGTAATCCGATAGCGCGACAATTCCACCGAAATGTTTTTCCAGGTTTTCCACGCGTAATAAAATCGGAGGGATATCGGAGTGCGGAATATTCAAAGGGCGGAGAGTATCCATTATATTATTATTTAAAACGCTCATTTTAGGTTATATTGATGTCTCATAAATTGAAAAAAGATTCGATCATTTTTTCAATTTCATCCATATTTTCAGGCGACTTCCAAATGACCTCCGGATCTGCCCGAAACCAGGTGAGCTGGCGCTTGGCAAATCGTCGTGTATCACGCTTCAGTTTCTCCGTGGCCTCCTCCATAGAACCATTCCCCCCAATGAATTCGACCAGATGACGATATCCGATGGATTGCATTGATTTCAAGTCCGGAGAAAACCCTTTTTTAAGCAGCCCTTCCACTTCTTTAAGAAATCCCATCTCCATCATCCGATCAACCCGGACATTGATGTGGTGATATAAGAGATCCCGGGGCCGGATCAAGCCGATTTTAAGCACTTTAAAAAAATCTTCAGAAAACCGATGGCGCTGATGGTGAGATGAAATCGTCTTTCCGGTGAGCATAAAGGTTTCAAGGGCGCGGATGATTCTGAAAGCATCATGGGGATGAATTCGCCCGGCAGATTCCGGATCCAGGACCTTAAGCCTTTCATAAAGGGTATGGAGCCCTGAGGATTCCACCTCCTTTTTCAGGCTCAATCGAATTTCCGGATCCGGAGGCGTTGATCTGAAAAGACCGTGAATCATGGCTTTTATATAGAGCCCTGTGCCGCCGACCACAAAAGGGGGAATCCCCTTATCCTGCAATTGAAAAACAATTTCCCGGGAAATCCGGGAATAGGCTGCCGCATTAAAAGATTCGTCCGGATCCACGATATCGATCAGGTGATGGGGGATCTGGGTTCGTTCTTCGATAGAGGGCTTCGCGGTTCCGATATCCATATACCGATAAATCAGCATGGAGTCGGCGCTGAGGATCTCTCCATAAAATCGTTTTGCAAGTCGAATTCCGACTGCCGTTTTTCCAATCCCGGTCGGGCCGCAGATCACGACAATTTTGGGTATCTTAATATTTTTCATTGTTCTTGCAGGAATTGCAGTTAAAATGGAATGCATCTATCATTCCAGATCAGGATTGGAATGTCAAAATTCACAACAACCCTGACGATAAAGTCACCGTTGCTTCTGGGAAAGAGTGCCACGGGGAAGCCGGTGTTTGCCAGAGATTTCCATCCCTGGAGCGATAGGGCAGCAAAGCCTATGGCAGCGGATTGAAAAAACCGATCTTCCAAACAACATCACTTCCGTTTCCGGCACCCCCGCCAGTGAAGACTTGCATATTTACGCTTTGCATTTTGCAAGCTCATATTCATCTCATCTTTTCAATCTGCAATGCCGATCCCCCTCATTCATCTATAACCTATTGAAATTTAAAATAATTATTTAATGGCACGGTTGTTGCTTTTGTTTGTGCTTACCCATGGTGAACCAATGGAGCAAACTCTATGACGTTGAAAAAGAAAATACTGATCGGATATGGAGTCG
>JBFMEI010000194.1:0-4556 GCA_040753295.1 Thermodesulfobacteriota bacterium
GAAGAATTTTGGAAATTTACACCTCCAGGCACATCGTTGTCAATGGGAAACAGAACGAAATCCCTCTGACTCTGAATTCGCATGTTCAGGAGGAAATCAACAGCTTCTCCATAGGCAGAGAAAGAAATTTTTTTCTTGAGTCCTATGCGAGATCCGGGAGATATCGCCCGTACATCCTGAAAGCTCTCACTGAAGCCGGACTTCCTCCGGAACTCTCATGGATGCCCCTGATTGAAAGCGGATTCAAGGTGAATGCTCTCTCAACGGCACGGGCGTTAGGCCTCTGGCAATTCATTCCTTCAACCGGGTATAAATACGGTTTGAAACGGACAATGCATATCGACGAGCGGATGGATCCGGTTAAAGCCACACAGGCCGCCATCGCCTATCTTAAAGAACTCCATCAGATGTTCGGGGACTGGGCCACGGTTCTGGCAGCTTACAACTGCGGAGAACACCGGGTTCTTAGGGTTATTCGGGAACAAAACGTCAATTATCTCGATAACTTCTGGGATCTTTATGAACGCCTCCCGAGAGAGACAGCCCGATATGTCCCTCGGTTTTTAGCCACATTGCACATGGTCAATCATCCCGAAAAATATGGGCTGAATACCGTCTCTCCGGATCCTCCCCTATCTTATGAAACCGTCAGCATTTCAAAGCAGATTCATCTGAACGATATCGCTAAAAAAATCAGTGTTTCAGATTCGACCATGAAATACCTTAATCCGGAACTCAGGCATCAAATCATACCCGGGGATCAATATCCTCTTCGAATTCCGTTGGGAATGCGTGAAACCCTGACCGCTGTGTTAGATGAAATTCCGATTTCCGGCCCTCCTCGTCTCGAATACACCTATCACCGGATTAAAAAAGGGGAAACGCTCTCCAGTATTGCCAAAAAGTACCATGCCAGTGTGGCAACCATTTCAAATATCAATAAAATTCGAGGTCAGCGGGGATTATCGGTCGGTAAAATCCTTAAAATCCCCCAGCAAGTGACAAGCGAATCCTCAAAGCTCCCTGAACAACCGGTGGCACTCGACCGTATGATATCGCATCTGGTTAAAACAGGAGACTCCCTTTTCAATCTGGCAAAACGATACAGCACCAACATCGAAACCATAAGACAAATGAATGGCTTGGCCGGTTCAGAGCTTCAGGTCGGGCAGGTGTTGAAAATCCCGGGTCCCCTTCAAAAAGAATCCTCACCTGAACCCGCCTCAGGCAAATTAAAGACCCATATTGTCAGGAGAGGAGAAACGCCAAGAAAAATTGCGGCTCAATATGGAATGTCCATAGATCGATTTCTCAAACTCAATGGATTAAAATTCAACAGCAAAATCTATCCGTCACAAAAACTTCTGGTAGAATAGTCCGGTGAAATCCTCTCAAATGACAGGTGAAAAACGATGCCCTCTAAAATGGTTTTATCACTCATCGCCACATTCATCCTGAGTGCGTCATGCCATGAAGGAGTCTCCCATAATTCCGGTCATTCCAGCGGGAATCCGAGCCGGATCATTTCTTCCGGCGGAACCGAATCTTCGGATTCACGTGGAGAAATCCTTCTCCGTTTCAAAGAAAATATTTCGGATGAAAAGATCCGTGACATTTTTCACAGATATCATCTTTCAATGATTCACCGATTTGGAACTTCAAACCTCTTTCTGCTGAAAATCGAAGATCAGGAAGGAATCAAGAAAAAAATCGCTCTTCTCAGAATTCTGGAAGACGTCGAATATGCCGAACCCGATTACCGGATTAAAATCGAATCCGGAAAGAATAAGAAGGGAGATAGGGCAGGGGAAATCCTGGTTCGATTTCAGGAAGTCCTGAAGCGGGAGGAGATTGAATTTCTTCTGAAGAATTTGAACTTGGAGCTGATTTCTTCGTTTTCAATACCCAATTTATATCTTCTTAAAATCCCTCAGAATCAAACTCCTGATGAAATGATTAAGATATTGCGATCATACCCTCAGGTCGTATATGCTGAGCCGAATTATTCTTATTCCCTTCAACCCAAACCCCAATGAAAGAAATAATTTTCCGATGAAAAAATCAACCCTCTCCATTCTGCTTTTATCCTGCTTGTTGATACTCATTATTTCTAAACCCGGCATGACAGCCTTATCACAAAAAAATAAGGATATTTCGATTAATTATATGCCGAATGAGGTATTGGTGAAATTCAAACCCCGGATTCGAACCGAGGCTATCGACCATTACCGACTCCAGCATCGCGCCCTGGTATTGACCAGCTACAGCATTATCGGAGTGGATCACATCAAACTGCCGGACCTTTCCACTGATGAAGCGATTAATATGCTGAAAACCGATCCTTCCGTTGAATATGTGGAACCCAATTACATCCTCTATCTGACCGCAACGCCCAATGATCCTAATTTCGGCTTGTTGTGGGGACTTCATAACTCCGGCCAGACTGTCAATGGAATTGCTGGAACACCGGATGCTGATATTGATGGACCAGAAGCGTGGAATCTGAATGTCGGCAATGCAAATGTCATCGTTGCCGTTGTGGATAGTGGGGTTTTTACTTCACATCCGGATCTGTCTGCAAATATTTGGATCAATCCCGGAGAAATACCCGGTAACGGAATCGATGACGACCTGAACGGCTATATCGACGATAGAAACGGGTGGGATTTCCATGACAACGATGCAGACCCGGACGACCTGAATGGCCATGGAACGCATGTTGCCGGAACAGTTGCAGCAATCGCCAACAATGGTATTGGAATAGCGGGGGTAAACTGGAACGCCAGAATTATGGCCCTGAAATTTACCGATGCAGAAGGATCGGGAAGTACCTCTGACGCGATTAAATGCATCCTTTATGCCAGTGCCATGGGAGCAAAGGTCATTAACAACAGTTGGGGGGGCGGCGGGTTCAGTCAGGCACTTAAAGATGCTATTGACGCCTCACCCGCAGTCGTCGTCTGTGCCGCCGGAAACAGCGGATTCAATAACGACAGTATTCCCCATTATCCATCAAATTACTCGAGTCCGAACCTGATTGCCGTTGCCGCTTCGAATCAAAACGACAATCTTGCCGTTTTCTCCAATTATGGATCTACCTCAGTAGATGTGGCGGCCCCTGGAGTCAATATTTTAAGTACTCTCAATAATGGCGGATACGGATACAAGGATGGAACTTCAATGGCGACTCCCCATGTATCCGGACTGGCCGCGCTGTTGTGGGGATGGTCCTGGTCTTCTGTTTCCGGAAATCGCATTCTCGCTGCCTCAGATATCGTCACCCGGATTATCCGAACAGTTGATCCCCTTCCTTTGCTGAGCGGCAAGGTCGTTTCGGGAGGAAGAATTAATGCGTTCAAAGCTCTGGGAGGAGATGGAGAAAATGAAGATGGGACCGGAGGATGTTTCATCGCCACCGCCGCCTTCGGCTCCCTCGACACTCCCCAGGTTAAAATTCTGAGAAAATTTCGTGATGATTTTCTGGAAATAACCCCGTTCGGACGGATGATGGTCAGAACATATTACCGCTATTCTCCTGAGGCGGCAAAGATCATCAGAGACCATGAAAGCCTTCGATGGGGAGTCCGCCAGGCCCTTATCCCGATAGTCGGCATCAGTCAGGGACTGCTCTATATCGGTCCTTTAAAAGCATTAATCTTTGTCACTTCAATCCTCGGGATTGGATCAATTCTCATGGTTGTTTTAAATAAGAAACTCAGACATCGCCGACCGGATTGACCCGGTTTATCCAAATCCAGGACTGAAATGTCTGGAATGCCAAGGCGTCTTTTTTCTGCCGGAAAAGGATCATCAAGATGCCGGTTTTCGAGTACAGCGCCTTTGATATTAAAGGGAAACGGATATCAGGCATCGTTGACGCTGAAAGCGCCGTTTCAGCAAGGCAGAAACTTCGAAGCTCTCAAGTCTACCCTGTTTCAGTAGATGAAGTCTCCGGAATCCCGCGGAAAGCTGAGATCGGATTCCCCCCTCCCGGAATTTTCCACCGGATCCGTGCCCCTGAATTGGCGGTCATGACACGAGAACTGGCCGTACTGGTGGGTGCCGGATTCCCTCTGGCCGCCGCCCTGGAAACCCTTGTATTTCAGACCCGGCTTCAACCCATGAAAAAACTCTTGGCAAAAATCAAGGATCTTGTCGTCGAAGGAAACAGTTTTTCAGAAGCCCTTTCCCGTTTTCCAGCGGTTTTTTCACCTCTCTATATAAATATGGTGCATGCAGGAGAGTCTTCCGGAACACTTGAAATCGTATTAGATCGACTGGCGGAAATGACCGAAAAGCACGAAGACTTGAAAGGGAAAATTCGTGTTGCACTCACCTATCCAGTCTTCATGGCCGTTTTAGGCACGGCCGTTCTTTTTTTTCTGTTGACCGTAATTATTCCGGATATCGCAAAAATCTTTGAAGATATGGGCCGGAACCTGCCCGCCCCCACCCGGTTTCTGATTTTTATGAGCTCCATTTTTAAATCCTTCTGGTGGCTGATGCTCTTCATGATATCGCTTGCTTTCTTTTCGGCGCATCGATTTAAGTCAACC
>JBFMEI010000195.1:0-4537 GCA_040753295.1 Thermodesulfobacteriota bacterium
ATTCTGGCCAGTGCGGCCATGCTGGAAATAAATCTTGGTGAATTTAAATAAATTTTTCAAAAAAAATAAGCGTTGGATTTGATGAAAATCGGGATCGACGCGCGTCCACTCTCTTATCCGAAAACCGGAATAGCGGTCTATCTGCATCATCTCCTGGACTCCATGCAATCTCATGATCATGAAAACAGATATTACCTGATTTCAAATGCACCGATCGAATATAAAATCCATAATCCCAACTGGCATCAGGTAGCGGGAAATCTGAAGAGAAAATCTGCAAGTACACTCTGGATGCAGTTTTATGCGCCTTTGATCATGAATCAAAATCGGATTGAGCTTTTCTGGAGTCCAAGACATCATCTTCCGGTAAGAATTCCGAAAACCGTGCGTTCCGTGGTTACCATTCATGATCTCGTTCACCGGATTTGCCCCCGGACCATGCCATTGACCCATCTGCTTGCCGACCGATTCCTCATGGGCCATGCGGTCAGAACCGCAACCCGCATCATCACCGTCTCCCATTCCACTTCCGATGCGCTTCGGAAAGCATATGGAGTCAATAACGATAAAGTCAGGATCATCTATCACGGCGTACCCAGACTGAATCCTTCTCCACGGCAGCCCTCAGCACCACCTTATAGATATTTTCTTTTTGTCGGCACATTGGAACCCAGGAAAAATATCGAGCTGATCATCAGCGCCTTTCTGTCGGTTCTGGGAACATATCCTGAAATTCATCTTGTCATCATCGGACAAAAGGGTTGGAAAAATAAGAATCTTTTAAATTGGATCACTTCGCCGCAGTTGCGCCACCGGATTCATTACAAGGGAGATCTTCCACACCATGAATTATCGGCCATCTATTCAAATGCGGTCTGTCTTCTCTTTCCATCCATCTATGAAGGCTTCGGGTTTCCGATTTTAGAAGCCATGTCCATGGGCATTCCGGTAATCACATCAGACAAACCGGCCATGAATGAAATCGCACAAGATGCCGCATTACTGGTTGATCCTCATCATGTGAACTCCATCACATCCGCCATGCTTGCCGTTTTAACCCGACCTGAAGTCAGGGCCCAATTGATTTCAAAAGGATTGAAAAGGGCCGGCCGGTTTTCCTGGCAGACCTGCTGTTTTCAGACATTAAAAGTTTTTCAAGAAGCGGTGAATCTGTGAAAGTGCTGCAGATTTATAAAGATTACTTTCCACCGGTTTTCGGAGGTATCGAACGGCATGTCAATCTGTTATCCACCGGGCTTCGAAAAATCGGAATTGAAACTGAAGTCCTGGTTTCCAACACCTGTTTCAAATCGATCAAAGAGAATATCGACGGCATACCGGTAACACGGGTGCTGCAAATCGGAAGACTTTCATCCGCACCAATCAATCCGACATTCTCAACCTGGTTGAGAAAACTGGCAAGAGATGTGGATATTTTGCACTTTCACCTCCCGAATCCCACCGCTGATTTATCTTATCTCTTTTCCAGAATAAACCGCCACATCGTCGTGACGTATCATAGCGACATCGTCAAACAGGCAAACCTGTTTAAACTTTATTATCCTTTTCTTCTTCACTTTCTATCCAAAGCAAAAATGATTATTTCCACATCCACCAAATATCTGAACTCTTCTTCAATCCTGAACCGGTTCAGATCCAAGTGCATTGTGATTCCTTTGGGAATTAATCTTTCCGCCTTTACCCTCCCGGACTCCAGCCTTGAAGTCCGTTCGATCCGGCAATTCTATTCCGGTCCGCTCATCATATTCATCGGACAGTTTCGTTACTATAAAGGGCTTCATATTCTCATCGAAGCCATGAAAAATATCGATGGGAAGCTTCTCCTTGTCGGAGCCGGAAATTCTGAAAACCGATTAAGGCAACAGGTGGCCCAGTCTCGATTAACCGATAAGGTTTTTTTCCTGGGAAAATTGACGGATGAACGGATGTTAACATACTTACAGGCAAGCGATATTCTGATCCTTCCATCCCATTTAAGAAGTGAAGCATTCGGGATCGTTCAATTGGAAGCCATGGCCTGCGAAAAACCGGTGATCAGCACGGAATTGGGAACAGGAACGTCTTCGGTCAACAGAAATCATGAAACAGGGCTCGTGGTTCCGCCGAATAATCCTGAAGCCCTCGCAACAGCAGCAAATTACTTAATCGATCATCCGGCAATTCGGCGGAAATTCGGCAAAATCGGGCGGCATCTTGTCGAGACACATTACAATGACATCCGTATGGTTGAAAAGATTGCGGATGTTTATCGTCGTGTTTTGGAAAAAAAGGACCCGCTCAAACCCAGACCCTCTTTCTACCGGCGGTAAGAGTTGTTCAACAGGAGCGACCGGATCATCTTGATGAAATCCGTTCTGAATCGGTGGCGAACCGATATATTTAAAACCATTGCAGGAATTACAGACCGTGGAATACGCAATACCTGGGATAAGATTCAAACCCGGATCCGCCGATCCAACTCAAAGCGTCATATTAAAAAAGAAGTCTTCAGAATTCCAATTGTCAAAACAGAACCGATTCTACCGGTTTCAAAACGCATATCTGTTGTAATTCCCACAAAAAATGCCGGGACTGCATTTACGTTCCTGCTTGAAAAAATCAGGCGTCAGGCCGGATTTAAAACCATTGAAATCCTGATCGTTGACTCCGGGTCAACGGATGATACTCTTCAGATCGGAAAACACTTTGACGCCAAAATTCTGCCGATCCGACCGTTTTCCTTCAATCACGGTCTGGCAAGAAATAGAGGGGCAGATTATGCTACCGGAGATTTTCTGTTTTTTATAACTCAGGATGCATTACCGGCTTCTGATACCTGCATGTATCAGATGATTCAAGCCATGGAACGGGATATTAAGATTGCTGCCGTATCGGCTCGGCAGATTCCGAGAAGTGACGCCGACCTGTTCGGATGCTGGCAGCTCTGGCATTACTACCACAAGGTATTGGAGATAAAGGACGACGAAGTTTTTCAGGCCACACCTCATGAAATCGACCGTATGAACGGCAGGCAAAAAAGAAAAATCGGGCAGATTGATAATGTATTTTGCTGCATCAGAAAGGATCTCTTTGATCGATATCGATTCAATCCACTTCCATATGCGGAAGATCTCGATCTGGGACTGAGGTTTTTATCGGACGGATTCAAACTGGCCTTTCTTTCATCGGTTGGAGTCATCCACTCGCATAACCGCTCCCCTTCATATTATTTCAAAAGAAGTTATGTCGATATCAAGCAGATCCTCCGGCTTCTAAATGAAAAAACGATCGACTGGAAAAAGGAAGGATTCAGAACACCGGAAATGTTGCTGTCGCATCTTTATTTTTTTTATCTGAAAATGAAATGCATGGATGAAATTCTTGACTCCTGCCCGATTCATGACCCTAATGAACCGGTGTTAAAACGTTTTGCCGAACGGCTGAATCAAAATTTTATTCCTAACCCCGCTAAACTCGAAGAGAGCCTTGATGAACTCTTTGCAGCCGTTTTTCCGGAAATCAGGTTCCCCAAATCCGTGGATGATTCCCATTGGAGACTGCTTTATAATCAATACATGGAGTTATTCGGCAGCTTCATTGAATTTGTTTCCCCGCATATTATCCTCGAAAACCGAAGGAAAGACCTGGTTTCATCCCTGTATAAATTGTTTGCCGTCGTCGCCGGATCAAATATCGGAAATATGGAAGTCTATTGTTCGGCAAGGGAGATTCAACATCTTCTTTTTAAAAATCTCGATAAGGAATGTTCTATCGGCATATGAAAATCGTATATGTCGTTCATGACTTTTTTCCAAGATTCTATGGAGGAACGGAACGATATGTTCTGAATCTGGCCAAACAGATGCAGAGGATGGGACATTCGGTTATGGTCCTGACTTATGGTCTTGAGGAGGCAGTTCAAAGCTACAGCGACCGTATTGAAGAGATATTTTATAAAACCTATCTGTTCGAGGAAATCCCTGTCCTTTCGGTCAGGCATCGACTCATTCCGGCAGATATAGGGTGTATCGTCGAAGATTCGATGATGCGGCATGCCATCAAAGAGATTTTAGCCCCAATGGGGATCACCATTATGCACATCGCCCATCCCATGCGGATGCCTTCATATATGTCCGCACAAGATCTTGGAATTCCGGTTGTCGCGACATTGACCGACTTTTGGCTGCTCTGTCCGAGAGGACGATTTTATAAGCCCGACTATTCATTATGCAATTCACCCGAAGGCGGGAAAAAGTGCATGGAAGAATGCGGTGTCCATGAATCGATTCTTCATCGTTATACCCAGGCCAACAGATTTTTCAATCATATCGACCGGATCATTTCACCGTCAAAATTCCTGATCGATATCTTTCGCGCAAATCACTGGAACCGGGAAATCATCCACATCAGCCATGGCGTCGATTATCATTATGTGAAACCGGCCCGGAGAGAGCGCCGGAATCATGAGTCCATTTCATTCGGCTATACCGGAGTCGTGACCCGGTTCAAAGGAGTCGATCTTCTGATGAAATCGTTT
>JBFMEI010000196.1:0-4496 GCA_040753295.1 Thermodesulfobacteriota bacterium
GATCATGGATGCCTGCGGCATTTCATTCCCGGAAGCCCATCTCAACGCCAATGCCATGGCCGAGCTTGCCCTGGCATGCCGGGAACTTGCCGGATTCGACACGGTAATGCCTGAATACAGCGTGGATCAGGAAGCCGCCGCTCTGGGAGCGGACGTGGATTGGGGAAATCGAAACCGGATGCCGGATATTCGGAGTTCCCCTCATGCCGATTTTTCAGACATCTCCGTCCCCGAGGATTTTCTTGAAAAACCTTCCATGCGTGTTGTTTTGGATGCCCTTTCCATTCTCAAACATCATGTGGGCGGGGAGGCAGCCATCATCGGAAAAGCCATGGGACCGTGGACCCTTTCCTATCACATGGCCGGAACGCAGAACTTCCTGCTGCAAGTCGGATTGAAAGAAAAGGAGAAGATCAACCGGATGCTGCGCCAGCTCATGCAGGCCACCATCGCCTCAATCAAGGCCCAATTCAAAGCCGGCGCCGATATCGTGGTTTTAGCCGACCATGCCACCGGAAACCTGATCGGAGCTTATCATTATGAAGAGTATCTCCTTCCCATCCACCGGGAGATTACAACCGAAATTCACGGACCCCTGATCCTTCATGTATGCGGAAATTGCTCTGACCGCCTGGAACTTTTTGCAAAGGCGGGTTTTGATGCATACCACTTCGAGTGGCAGGTGGATGCCAAAGAGGCGGTGAACCGGGTGGGGCATCTCATGTCTTTGGCAGGAAACATCAACAATCCCCGGGTTCTCTATCAAGGGACTCCTGATGATGTCTACACCCAGGCACGATATGCCATCGGAGCGGGAGTTCATATGATCGGTCCCGAATGCGCCATCCCCCTGGCAACCCCCCTTGAGAATCTCAAAGCAATCTCGGCTGCGGTAAAAGAAGGATATGCATCATGACCCGAAATTCGGATGAACATCTTCAAGCCATCAAAGAGGCGATCATCGAGGGAAGGCACATGGAAATCGTCGATCTCATTTCCAGAGCCGTCACGGATCGTGTGGATCAGAACATCATCATCAACGACGCCATGATCGCCGCCATGGATACGGTGGGGCGCATGTTTGCCGAAAACCGAATCTTCGTTCCGGAGATGCTCGTTTCAGCGATGACCATGAAAAAAGGGCTCGACTTCATCAAACCGCTTCTGAAAGACCAAAATTCCGAATCCCGGGGGACCGTCATCATGTGCACGGTCAAAGGAGATATTCATGACATCGGAAAAAATCTGGTCAGCATGATGCTGGAAGGAGCGGGCTTTACCGTCATCGATCTCGGCGTGGACAGCAATATCGAAACCCTCATTGACGAGGTAAAAAAAATTCGTCCCCGAATACTGGGACTCTCAGCGCTTCTTACCACCACAATGCCCGAAATGAAGCATGTCATTCAAACCCTGAAAACCGAAGGACTGAGAGACAAGCTTAAGGTGATGGTCGGCGGCGCACCGGTTGACGCGGTTTTCGCAAGAGAGATCGGAGCCGATGGCTATGGAAGAGATGCCCTCGAGGCGGTTCAAACAGCCAGAAGACTTGCATCAGCGGACTAATGCCGCAAAAAAAGGTATTCTCTTATCCCCTGTCGGCTGATAAATGATTTAATCAATACAAAAGAGTCCATAAGATCGAGGATCTCTCGAGTGGGACGATAGTATGCCTGAAGTTGCAGTTCCGTCAAGGATTGCGAATGAAAGCGACTTTCATCCCTTATGGAAAACGCAATCGGATATTCCCGGGGTTTAAACAGATCCTGAGCCAGAATCATGACGACTCCTTCAGGCCGGGTGATTTCCCGAATTATTCGAGCCAGCTCCCGGGCATCCGTTGTATTCAGATGATCAATAAGATTCCAGAGGAGGACTCCGTCGAAATACCGAGAAGGATATGCCAGGAATCGAAACGCGGTTTTTGCCGGAAGTCGATTCCGATTCGCTTCATCCAGGCATGTGAACAAATCAAAGGTAAAAAGCTTTTTTGCCTTGTCGGCAAAAAAACGGATATTGTCTCCGAACGTCGGCCCCAGGTCAAGAATCAGGGGGTTTTCCCGCTGGGTCAACCGATCTGATATCAGACGCAAAACCCGGCTCTCGGGAGGAGATTCCGGGGGAGCCGGTGTCGAATCAACCTGGGCTTGGCTTACATTGGGCAATGCTAATTCTTTTTCCCTGCAGCCATCTGATGTTTGACCGGATCTTTCTCAGGTTCCGATGCTGCTTTCCCGATGGCTGGAATCACTTTTTTGACTTCTCTTTCCAGCTCAATGATGGCTTTTAAATAGGCACCGTCTTCAACGGATATGCTTTTGGCTTTGATCTCGCCGCTGAAATTGGCTTCCTTGGTGATCTTCACCTTTCCGGCAGCATAGATGTTTCCGATAAAATGGCCGCTGATGATCGCATTTTCGGAAACGATCTGACCCTCCACACGCCCTTTCGGCCCCACTTTGACCTGATGGTTTTCCAGTTCAATCTTCCCTTTCATGGAGCCTTCGATCACCAGGTTCTCCTGCCCGCGGATGTCTCCTTCAATGGAAATCTTTTCGCTGATAACCGTCTTTCCATCCACCGGTTCCGCAGCCGGGACTGCAGGGATCTGAGAAGAAACGGATTTCGGTTCCGGTGCCTCTTCTTGCTTCATCATTTTGCGCATGTTTAACATGAAAAGCCCCCTTCGTAATGGTCCGTTATGGTGGTCAAAAGTGAAATTCGGATTATGATCGGCGTTTAGAAAAAAATAATGATGCCGATTGAAGCCATTAAAAATGATCCGTTTTTACCCTATAGAGAAAGTCACCGGATGTCAATTTATACTTTGTTTTTCGGACCTGCTCTGAAGAATATTCTCGAATATGCCCGATGCATGTACGGATGAAAAAGAGAGGCTATTCATGCCGCAATGCCTCGATGGGATCCAGGAGAGATGCTTTCCTGGCCGGATAGAAGCCGAAAAAAATCCCTACGGCCGCTGAAAACCCAAACGCCAGAAGAACCGACTTGAAATCGATAATGGCCGGCCATTTGCCGTAAGCGGACATTCCCAATGATCCACCGATACCCAGAATCGCACCCAATAATCCGCCGATCAGCGAAAGAAAGACGGATTCGATGAGAAACTGGATCATGATATGGGTTCCTGTTGCCCCTACTGCCATGCGAAGTCCGATCTCCCGGGTTCTTTCCGTAACCGAGACCAGCATGATATTCATAATTCCAATCCCCCCCACAATCAGGGAGATGGAAGCCACGGCCATGAGGAGAAGGCTCAACGCCTTTGAGGAATCCGCCTGAGTATTCAGCATCTCCGCCAGGTTTCGAACCCTGAAGTCGTCTTCCTGGCCGGATCGGATATTATGCCGCTGGCGCAGCAGGGTCTTTACTTCTTCCTCTGTCTGGGGGACTTCTGCTGAACTTCTCGCCTTAACCACAATGCTGTGAATCAGATTGCCGCTGATCTGACGTCCTCCCAGGACCCGTTTTTTTGCAGTCGTCAGTGGGATCATGATCACATCATCCTGGTCAGATCCGAATCCGGTCTGCCCTTTTGGAGAAAGGATCCCGATCACTGAAAAAGGGATCCGATTGATCCGGACAATCTGCTCCAATGGATCTTCATCTCCAAAAAGATTATTGGCAACCGTTTTGCCCACCAGGGCGACTTTTGCGGAACTTTTTATCTCAGACGGTTCAAAGCCGCGCCCCTTTTCGAGTTCCCATTCCCTGGCCAGCAGATAGTCGGCCGTAATCCCATAGACCGTAGTCGCCCAGTTCAGGTTCCCCGATACAATCTGGGCAGCGCCCCGTACCAGAGGCCCAACCACCGAAACCGAAGGAATTTCGTTATGAATGGCGGCGGCATCATCTTCGGTCAAAGAAGGAATAGATCCGATGCCTCCCCGGACGCCGCCCCCAAAACTGCTCCCGGAAGTAACCATCATGATATTAGCACCAAGGCTTTCGATGAGGCTGTTGATTTTCTCTTTTGCTCCATTTCCCACCGAAACCATGATAATAACCGCACCGACTCCGATGATGATCCCCAGCGTGGTCAAGACACTTCTGAGGGTGTTGATTTTCAGGGATTTGAGTGCATCAAAGAGTGAATCCGAGTGAAGCATTATTCGATCTTCCTCGTATTCTCGAGCGTTTTTAAAATCATTCGCGCATCCGCCGGTTCCGAAGGACGATCCCCGGTCAGAAGCCCGTCTCGAAATATCAGCCTTCGATGAGCAAAATCCGCAATTTCAGGCTCATGGGTTACCAGCACAAGAGTCATATTCTTGTGATTGAGTTCCTGAAAAATGGCCATTACTTCAATTCCTGTGCGGGTATCGAGTGCTCCTGTCGGTTCATCTGCGAGGATCAATGCAGGTTTGTTGACCAGAGCCCGGGCGATGGCGACACGCTGCTGCTGCCCTCCGGAAAGCTGGGCAGGATGGTGGCCAAGGCGATCTCCCAGCCCCATCATCTCGAGCATCTCTCTG
>JBFMEI010000197.1:0-4474 GCA_040753295.1 Thermodesulfobacteriota bacterium
ACTTCTTTCTCTGGCTTCTGTCCTCTGCCCTCTGCCCTCTGCCATCTGCCATCTGACCTCTGCCCTTCAACTTTGCACTTCATTTTTGCTTTCCAGCCTCCCAGCCTCCCGGCTTTCTGGCTTCTGCCCCCTCATTTTATTTTCCCTGTTGATTGCGTTAAAAAAGGATGATATAAGTCATCTGCGTTAAAATATATTTTTAACAATGAAATCGGTTTTTTGGAGATCGTATGGGGAAAATGAAACAGGAAATCAAAGTAAAAGTAAACCGGCATAGAAAAAATGCCGGAGCGTTTCAGGTTGGGGATCTGGCTGTTTATCCGGCTCATGGGGTCGGAAGGATTGATGCCATCGAAAGCCGGGAAGTCAATGGAGAGAAGCATGATTTCTATATCATGAAAGTTCTTGAAAACGGGATGGTGATCATGATCCCTACCCGCAATGTCCAGTCTGTGGGATTGCGGGATGTTATCAGCGAACAGGAAATTCCCAAAGTATATAAGGTCATGAAAGGCGAGAGGGACGCGGCCCTGGAAAATCAGACATGGAACCGGCGCTACAGAGAATATATGGAGAAAATCAAGACCGGATCCCTTTTTGATGTGGCCGAAGTTTACCGGGATCTTTTTCTGCTCAAACTCGAAAAAGATCTTTCCTTCGGCGAGCGAAAGCTCTATGACACGGCTCAGGGGCTTCTGGTCAAGGAGCTTTCGACTGCAAAAAAAATGGATGAAAAAAGCGTTCTCTCGGAAATCGAATCCATCTTCCATGTCCAATAGTCGCCTTTTGCCGTTCGATGATGAGCGATCCTCCTTCCTTTCATTTCGTGGTCGGCGACTCTGAACAGGGGAACCGGCTCGACGTTTTTCTTTCATTAAAACTTCCGGACTGCTCCCGGGCCAAAGCCCGGGAGCTGATTTTAACTCAGAAGATATTTATCGACGGGTTTGCAAAAAAACCGTCATATAAAATCAAAAGCGGTGAAAGAGTCACCGGCAGCCTTCCCTCCTCACCCCCACAGACATTACATGCCGAACCGATCGATCTGGACATCATCCATGAAGATGAAGGGATTCTTGTGATTAACAAGCCGGCCGGGCTGGTGGTTCATCCGGCTCCGGGACATCTCTCCGGGACTCTCGTCAATGCGCTTCTGTTTCATCGTCCTAAGATCAGCGGAACCGGAGATGCCATGCGTCCGGGAATCGTTCATCGCCTGGATAAAGAGACCTCCGGCCTGCTTCTGATTGCAAAAACAGCCCGCGTTTATGACGTATTGACCCGTGCATTCAAGCAGCGGCAGATCCGGAAAACCTATCTTGCCGTTGTCCATGGAACTTTCATGGAAAGTGAAGGAGAGATCCTCCTTCCCATCGGAAGAGATCCAAGGGATCGAAAACGGATGTCTACGTCAGCCCAAAAAAACCGTAACGCCGAAACATCCTGGCAGGTGCGGGAGCGCTTTGACAGGGCAACGCTGCTTGAACTGGATATAAAGACCGGAAGAACCCACCAGATCCGGGTACACTCTGCCGCCATGGGGCATCCGGTGGTCGGAGATCCGGTCTATGGAAGGCGCAGAAAAACCGATACGGTTTCAGCAACCCGCCAGATGCTTCATGCCTGGCGGATCCGCTTAACCCATCCGGTGACCGGCTGCGATGTTTCCTTTGAAGCTCCGATTCCGGACGATATGGCGGTGTTGATGGAGAGGTTGAGGAACAGAGATTAGAGATCAGAAGTCAGAAGTCAGAGGCCAGAAAAGAAGTTCAAAATTAGAAGTTCAGAGTTCAAAGTTAAAGAACAGTGGCCAGTAGTCAGTGGCCAGGGGACAGAGGACAGAAGGCTGGAAGGCCTGAAGGCCAGGAAGCTGGAAGGCTGGGAAGAAGTTCAAAGCCGAGGAGAAGGGGCTGGCTATTTTTCAGTCAAATGAAAAAAAGGCCTGACTATTTTTCAATATGATGAATAATAGTCAGGCATGGAAGAACCGCTGATACTCATTGAAGCCAAAGGGAGGATCATCATTGTGGCTCCGGCGTGTCAATGGCTCTCCGGATTGCCCTGATCCATATTTCAAAAAGCTCTTGCCGGAGAAGGTGGTCGGTTTTCGGAAGGTGTCCGGATCGGATAAAATCCATAAACCATTCCAATGCTGTTTTGACATCTTCAACCGTGAGCACAATTCCGAATTCTCTATGCTTTCGGTCCCTGAATTCAAGGGTGGATTTCACAAGCAGGGTAAAAATGTCCCGGATTTCAGGCGGGAGCTTTTCCGGATCTTCGGAAATGAGGCGAAGCAAATGGTCGATATCCATCCCCTTAGCCCCTTTTCTTTAACTTTGAACTTTTAATTTTGAACTTTGAACTTCCCCTCTGACCCCTGGCCACTGCTCTTTAATTTTGAACTTCAAACTTCTTTTTGGCCTTCCGGCCTTCTAACCTGCTAACCTCTGGCCTATGGCCCCTGACCCCTGGCCTCTGTCCTCTGTCCTCTGTCTACTGACCTCTAATCCCTGTTATAGCAGGTCCTTCCGCAGAAGAGACAGCGGGCGGATTCGGCCAGGGCCGAATCTTCGGAGATGACCTGGTCGACTTCCTCAAAACTGGTGATCCGCTCCTCGACCGGGAGCTCGGGCATTTTCGCCCTTGGAATTTTTTCAATCCCTTCCACGGATTCAAAAATCGTTCCGGGAATATGGCGTTTGAATATGGATCGCTCCGGCGGTCTGATTTCCTGTCCGGTGAGATACATATGAATGGAACGGGCGGCTCGCCTTCCGCCGCCGATCGCCTCCACTACCAAGGAAGGACCGGTTGCCGCATCTCCTGCCGTAAAGATATATGGAATGTTGGATTGGAGGGTTTCCGGCTGGGCTTCAATGGTCTTCCACCGGGTAATCTTCAGCTCGCCGATCCGTTTTCCTTCTTCTTTGAATGAAATGTCAGGCTGCTGTCCGATGGCGCCGATCAGCAAGTCGAGTTCAAGAAGGGTCTCGGAACCTTCCACCGGAACCGGTCTGCGTCGACCGGACGCATCCGGCTCCCCAAGCTTCATTTTAAGATACTCCAGGTGGGTCATTTTCCCTTCAGAATCTCCCACAACCTTGACCGGAGCGGCCAGGAAGATGAATTTGACCCCTTCGTGTTCCGCCGCTTCAATTTCAACCACATTGGCCGGCATCTCTTTCCGGGTTCTTCGATAGACAAGATAGACTTCCTCAACACCGAGCCGGACAAGGGTCCGCACGCAATCGATGGCCGTATTTCCGCCTCCCACCACGGCTGCTTTACGAACCTTGGGCACCGATTCTCCCCTGGCCACCCGCGCCAGAAAATCGATTCCCGTATAACATCCGTTAAGAGTTTCACCTTCCACGCCAAGGCTCATGTCTTTCCAGGCGCCGACGCCGATAAAAATCGCGTCATATCCTGCAGAAACCAGGGACGGGATATCGAAATCCGTTCCCAGTTTCACATTGGTATGGACTTCAACCCCAAGATTGATGATCCCCTCAATCTCCCAGTCCAGGACCTTTTTGGGAAGCCGGTATTCGGGGATTCCGTACCGGATCATTCCGCCGAGTCTGGGCATGGCTTCAAAGATGGTGACGGCGTGGCCGAGCCGCCGGAGAAAATAGGCGCAGCTCAGTCCGGCCGGCCCTCCGCCGATAACGGCGACCCGCTTTCCGGTGGAAGGGGCGCACGGGACCGGAAGCCGTTTTCCTGAGTTCATTTCAAAATCCGCGACAAACCGTTTGAGCTGGTTGATGGATACCGCCTCATCCTCAACCGCGCGTCGGCAGTAGGTTTCACAGGGGTGAGGACATACCCGGCCGCAGGAGAGCAGCAGCGGATTCCGCTCCCGGATGGTATGAACCGCTCCTTCATAGTCGCCGCTCTTGATCTGGGCGATATACCTGGGGATGTCGATTTCAGCCGGACAGGTCTGCCGGCAGGGAGCCAGGCAGTCGTCTTCCCGGTTGAAGTGTAAAAGGCGGTCCGAAAGAGTTTTGACCTTTAAAACATATTTGGGGCATGCCCGCTCACAGGCGCCGCACCCCACACACTTGGTGTCATCGATGACCGGATATCCGTCCGGTCCGAGTTTAATGGCATCAAAGAGGCAGACCTTGACACAATCTCCGCAACCCAGGCAGCCGATCTCGCATTCCCGCTTTCCGCCGAAAAGGGCTGTCAGGGCCTGGCAGGTGTTGATTCCGGAATAGATAAACCGGTCGAGCGCCCGGTCTCCACCGAAGCATTTATTGTAGGAACTCATGGGCTCTGCGGTCTGAGTCTGCATTCCCATTACTGAGGCGACATTGGCCGCCGATTCCGCCCCGCCCACGATACAGACTGACGGGGGTGCCTTCCCGGCAATCACCGCATCCGCTGCAGCCGAGCATCCGGCAAAACCGCACCCGCCGCAGTTGGCTCCGGCTAAAAACCCCTCCACTTCCCCTTTTCTCGGATC
>JBFMEI010000198.1:0-4454 GCA_040753295.1 Thermodesulfobacteriota bacterium
GTCTACAATTACAGCGGCTTTGACAGATGGAAATGAAGAGCCGGTCAATATTGGAACCTCTGCAACATTAACAACAGATAAAGGGCTTTTTCAGAACGGCTCCCAGCGGTTTACGGATGTCACCCGAGATACCAGCGGGGAAATCATTGCCTATCTCATCGCACCCAAGGAGACCAAGGCAGGACCGGCCAATATCACCTGTACCTCTAACGGCGTGGTGGCTGAGATGGTTATCATTATCGGAGGAAAAACTGCCTCCATGACATTGACTGCAAGTCCGGATAGTATTTTGAATAACGGCACCGCTAAGTCAACCATTACAGCCACTGTAAAAGATTATGACGGAAAACCGGTTACTCCGGGCACCGAGGTTATTTTCAGCGCAAGGGCAGGAGAATTTTCCAACGGCAAACTGAGCCATACCGCATTAACCGATTCCACAGGAGTTGCATCCGTCACCTGGTCTGCTCCAGGAGTGATACCGGGTGTTTACCAGATCCGGGCAGGGGTAGGTAACACTGGAATTGAAGCAACGGTTGGAATCGCGGTTACCGGTAGTTAACCAAGTATTGACGAAGAGAAAAAAGAGACAATAAACAATATCATAAAAAGCCGGTGGATGAGTAAGTAGTAATCACCGGCTTTTTTCTTATTAAAAGGTTACTTCAACCCTGACGAGAGTCTCCTCGCTTCCTTACCGAGGGATCCATCCGGATCCAGCTCAACGACTTTCATGTAGGATTCATACGCTTTTTTGAAATTCCGGTTTGTTTTATAGGCATTTGCCAGATCCATATGAAGCTGGGCGGTGGCAGGAGAAATCCGGATCGCTTTTTCAAAGGCTTCAATGGCATTTGAAACCCGGTTTGTCGACAGATAGGTTTTTCCTAATCCCCGCCACGCAACCGCATATTCCGGTTCTTTGTTGAGGGCCTGGAGATAATAGGTTTCAGCAAGCTTGAAGTCTTTCTTGCTGAAATAAGCAAACCCAAGATTCGTCAGGGGATAATGGGGTGTGGCATATAAAAGGTCTTCGGTGACCTCTTTAAAGACAGCGATGGCTTTGTCCCAATCTTCCTTGACAAGATATACGGTGCCGAGACTGTTTTTAGCTGCCGCAAAGTCGGCTTTGAGCTTAATAGCTTTTTGAAAATTAAAAATGGCCAGATCCGGCTTTTCTTTTGCCATATAAACAAGTCCGAGATCATAATGGAGATAAGGGTCGTCCGGATAGGATTGCTGGGCTTTGATAAACTCCTGAAGGGCTGCGGTATGTTTCCCCTGCATCATATAGGCTTCTCCGAGATTGCGGGAAGCTATCGACTGCCGCTTTCGCATTTCCAGATCTCCGGCACAGGAGATGAAGAAAAGAATTCCCTGAAAAAAGATGATTGAACAGAAGCAGAGTTTTTTCATTTTTTTCTCCGGATTATTTTCCAAGTGTGGGTATAGAATCGTTGTTGGTTAACGGCTTTACCCTCAATTTAGGGTTAACCATCCCTTGAACCTGATCGTGATGATTTTTGAAAAGTGTTCTTTCAGGCACAAGAGAGCGGCTTCATCCAGATCGTCATGGGTCAAAAGAATTTTTTTATCCGGTTCTTTTGTAATTGAAAGCCCTGGAATGGTGAGTGAAATCTTCTGCCCGTCGGATATGTCGGATGCAGGCAGAATCGGATTTATTTCAAACTTGATTCCAAGCGATACAAGGAGTTTCTTTAAAGTATTTTCCAGGTCATCCGTCAATGAGATCTGAATGATATTGAACCCGGCTTCGCGGATGGCTCTCACAGCATCCCCCTGGAGGTCACCAAAGTCAATCATCATCGCTCTTTCGTCCTGGCTGGTAATAAGATTTGAAAGGGCCTTGACCTGAACCCCTGCATAAGGAAAAGAGATGGTGATATCCGGTGAATATCTGAATCCCAGAAGGGAAATGATTTCCTTTATGGTGTCTTTGAAATGGGTCTTGGGAACTCGAAAAATATCGCCTGCCGGGAATTCTTTGTTCCGGCTTTCGGATAAACCGGTATTTGACGGCTTATCTTTTGTCTGATTATCATCAAGTTCCATAACATGGATTCCCTTGCCTTCCAGATATTTTGTTACCGGTTCGGAAATCCGCTCTTCAATGCTGTTGGTCAGGAAAACAACCGTCTGGGTATTTTGATTTTTTCCCTTTAGAGAATCCCTAAAAATCCATCTTGCCTTGATGGTGATTCCAATCTGCTGATCTGAAAAAGTGATGCTTTGATTCGGGAATATTTCAGGAACAGTTTGTGCCAGTGAATCCATGACATGTTCTGCCGATGGCTCCGGATCGACAGGGACGGTTTCAATCTGTTTCCAGAAAGATCGAATGGCTTGAAGGTCATGAATTTTGAGTTCTTCTTTTGTAAAGAGAAATTTTCTTCCATCGGCTAATTCTAAAAGCGGTGACCGGGATAGATCCAGATGGACGTCCGATCCCTCTTTCACCGGGAAGAAATAAGAACCGCTGGTTGTCAATTTGGCATTTAATAGAAATGCGATCCTGGGAAAAGGCGTTGACGGCTTTTTTTCATCCTTAAATTTTTGAATCCATGAGGCCGACGGTTCGGCGCTTGACACATAGGATTCCATGACTTCCTTTTCTTGAATTAACGGGAGTCCTTCTGAAATTGGAAATGCTGAAGCAAACCACGGCTCATTTCGAATCGAAGAATTCGGGAGATAAATGGTTTGGCCCGGATAGATGCGGTTTAAATTTTTTATGGAAGAATTCGCCCGTTCAAACATGGCGAGACCTTCACTATAGGAAGAAGATCCAAGCGGGCCGAACCGTCTGGCTATTAAAATCGAAACACAGTCTCCTTTTTGAACGCGATGTTTTTCGGATTGGGTGCGAATCAGTTGCTGTATTTTTGAGATTGTAATGAAAGGAAGAGTGATGACTCCGCTCGATTGTCCTGGAATGGTGTCGGTTTGCAGCTTTTTAATCGGAATAAAAAGATGTTCTCCGGGCCTGACATTGCTGATGTCCGGAATATGAGGATTCAGGCGTTTGAGGATGCTTAAAAATTCTGAAAAGTTGCTTTGTGCGATTTCCCCTTTTTGAAGAAGAAGGCCTCCTACCGAATCATTTTTCTGAATGATGTGGGCATCACAAAGGATATCGACTCCCCGGTCGTTTTTGACGATATAACTTTTATACAGAATTCCGCTTAAAACAGGGTAGGGAGCATAGAAAAAAAAACCTGCCGCATATACGACAAATGGAAAAATAAAGCAGCTTCGGAGCGGCTTCATGGGTTCTTGGCTTTTTTCAAATTCAATCGTTTTGCAATCTCATCGGAGATGTGTTCAATGAATGCCTTTGAATCGGTTTCGACTTTGGAACTACCGGATACGGAAATAGTATTTGTTTCTCGAAACGGGATATAAACCGGGGAATTGATCAATTCAGGGTTTGATGTGATTTCAAATTCAGAAGGGAATCCATTTTGAAAATAAAGATCCTGAAAGCCTGAGAATTTCAATGAATGGGCTGTAGAATCAACAACCGCAATTTCATTCCTGTCGACATATCCTTCGGCAAGAGCTCTGATCAGACCGGCAAGAGATTCTCCTCCCTGGGTGCATGCGATATGCCCGTTCCGATTGGCCTGAAGCTGCCAGTCCATGATCTCCTGCTCGGTGACTTGAACAAAATAGACTCCCTGCTTTCCTGGATAAAGTCTGTTGTACTGATCGACCAGATAGATCACCCGGGGCATGGATACCGGATTCCCGATCATGGCAGCCTGGGCAACGCTTGGCTTAACCATAACCGGAATAAACCGGCGTGCATCCGGATCCGGTTCCCGGTAATATTGAAACACCGGATCAGCGTGTTCAGACTGGACTCCGATGATCTTCGGGAGTGTTTTGATGATGCCGGCCTCGTGGAATTTTAAAAATCCGCTGAGTAAGGCCGTAATATTTCCGGCATTTCCAATGGGGACCACGATAACCTTTTTTGTCATGTCATATTCAAACTCCTGGGCGATTTCATAGGAATAGGATTCCTGGCCTAAAATCCTCCAGGCGTTTTTGGAGTTTAACAAGGCAACGGCATATTGATTCGACAGATGTTCGACGATCTTCATGCAGTCATCAAATACTCCGGAAATTTCAAAGACTGCCGAACCGCTTCCAAGAGGCTGGGAAAGCTGCTGGGGTGTGACTTTCCGGTGGGGGAGCAGCACCGCGGATTTGATATGGGGCTGGAGATAAGATGCATAAAGCGCTGCAGATGCCGATGTGTCTCCTGTGGAAGCGCAGATGGCCAGGACATCTGAAGCATGTCCTTTTTTGATAAGATAGAGAATATAGCTCAAGGCGCTGGCCATTCCTCTGTCTTTAAATGAAGCGCTGGGATTTTGGCCGTCGTTTTTAAAATAAAAAGGGATACCGGCCTTCTTTTTCATGAAATC
>JBFMEI010000199.1:0-4429 GCA_040753295.1 Thermodesulfobacteriota bacterium
GCGGGAGAGGAGACATTGGAGACGACGAGTTTGAATTTGGCACCCGCGGGATCAAAAGCCGGTTTCCAGGCATCCAAAGGGGATTTGGCCGGTTGCTGCGCCAGGGCCGCCTGACCCATCATCCCGAATACAAAAATAAAAAGTCCCAAAAAAATCGCTGATTTCTTCATCGCCATCTTTTCCTCCTTCTTTGAGTTTCACCCATAAAACAACCCTTTCCATAAAAAAGCTACAACTTAGCTATCTCAAGCCATCTTCCATGTTGAGGATTCTTTTGTCAAGAAAAAAATCCGTATTTTAGACAACCGGATCAGGATTCCGTGGCGCTTCCCGGGCCTGTCCAATACCCGCTGGGATCGAATTTTTTGATCATGGCAAGTTCTTTTTCAGTCGGGATCGGAGTCTGAAAGAGAGGAGAAGCCGTCTTCAGGTTCCAGCCGGTGTTGGCCATGACCTGCTCTTCGGTAACGCCTGGATGAATGGACTGCAGGATCATTTCTTTGCTTTGCGGATCGAATCGGAAAACACCCAGAGTGGTGATGACCGCTGAAGGGCCTCCCCGGGGTAGTCCCGTCCGGGTTCTCCATTCAAAGCCCTCTCCATAGCCCGGAGATGTGATATAGTCGACCCGTTCAACGAACCGCCGTTTCTCATGGGACATGATGATGATGTGACGCTTGGCAAGGCAGGAAAGATCACATGCACCGCCGCTTCCCGGAAGACGGATTTTAACCGACTCATACCCTCCAATGTAGCTGGTATTCAAATTCCCGAAGCGGTCCACCTGGGCTCCACCGATAAAGCTCACATCCACCAGCCCCTGCTGAAGCAGCCCCATCATATCGGCTGTATTGGCAAGCCACTGAGCGTGGGTAAGATTGGGAAGATCTCCCATGGTCAGAACCGGTTCGGGAGACAATCGATCCCGGACCACACCGAGTTCGTAAATCCCGATGGATTCTGTTGCATGGGTACTTTTCGCCAGCAGGAACCCCAGCATGGGAAGCCGCATTCCTACAAAGACCACTTCTTTATCGTTGATCTCCCGGGAAGCTGCAGCCACCATGAGCTGGGACAGAGTATATTCGGATTGAGGAAGCATCTTCAATATCCGAAATCCGCGGATGCGGATACTACGTGATGCGTAATGGATAAGGCGGTCATCCGTTCTATTCCTATCCGGGCCATATAGGCATCCGAATCCGGGACCGAGTCCACCCAGATTGCCTGCCATTTTTTGAAATCCGTATCGGTTTTACTCTTGTTCCGGTAATCGATAAATGCCTGATGGTCGCGGTTGTAGTATCCCGGAACCGGCGACGGATATGCACCCCAGGGTGCATGGACTACTGCACTGACTTTAAAACCAGGAACGGCAACCCGGTTGGGATCACTGGAAATAATCTCCGAGTCCACGATCTCTTCTGCCGTGATGAGGATGTTTCGACTCGCCATGCAGGCTTCCTTGACAATCGCGAGATTTCCCCAGATATGGGCGTTTCCATAAGGATCACTCCGCTGAACATGGATGATCGCCGTATCCGGTCGAATTGCAGAGACCGCAGTCAGGGTTTCACCGGTAAACGGACATGACATTATTTTTAATCCGGAATTCGTTTGATATAGATCAGAGCCCAAAGCAGTCCGCGTGGGCATGAAAGGAACCCCCATGGCACCGGCAAAGAGCGCCATGGTCAGCGTCAGGTTGGAATGATCCTCCATTTTCAGGGATTTATTTTCAACCGCTCTCCGGAAATTGTAACACGAGCCGGTGATGACGTTTCCCACCCAGCCCGCGCATATTTGTTCGACGCAATTTCCACCGATGAGCTGATCAAACAGAATATCGGAGATAGGTCCGATGAGTGTCAAATTCCGCTTTTTCCGGCGAATGATTTCATGGCCGGCAAAAAAAGGGATGAGGGTCTCCTGAGCCATTCCTATGGCAACGGAACTTCCATCGGAAACCAGCCGGTCTATCCCTTCACTGAGAGTCGTCAGCTTCGAAACGCTCATCAAAACCCTTCCTCCTGTTTTCCTATACACGGAAAGGAATCCCCCATCAAGGCTCCATTTCATAAAAAAAAACCCCGGCATCCGATGCCGGGGTTTTTGACGCAAAAGCGCATGGTATCGTGTTGAGAAGATCTGCCTGTCTTTACTCTTTCTCCTTATCCTGAACCTGATCAGGTGATCCGGAAACCGCCTCTCCCTGATGGGCTTCTGCGATACCGGAGTCCGTCTTTTTTAGAGCCTCTTCCGTCCCGGGTTCTGTCCCCTTTGTTTCTTTTTTGCCGGGTGCGGGTTTCTTTATTGATTTTCCCTTTGTTTTTCCGGATTTTATCCCGCCCGATTTTTTCTTTTCCTTTTTCTTTTCGGAAGAGACGGCAGCGACAAGTTCAACAATGGAAACCGGTGCCGCATCTCCGGGTCTCCGGTCAACCTTCACAATCCGGATATGTCCCCCATTTCTGTCTGCGAATCGCTCTCCAGCCTGCTCAAAAAGCTTATGAACCACATCCTTTTCCCGAATGATCGAAAGGGCCTGCCTTCTCGCATGAAGCCCTCCCTGCTTGGCCAGGGTAATCAATTGCTCGGCCCAACGGCTGAGCTCTTTTGCCTTGACATCCGTTGTCCGGATTCGATCGTATTTAAAAAGGGACGTAACCATATTCCTGAACATGGCGCTCCGGTGGCTGGATGTCCGACTCAGCTTGACTCCTGCTCTCTGATGTCTCATCGGTTCTCTATTCTCCTTTTTTTGTTTCCTCTTCGGCGAGTGCAAACCCTTCAAGCTTCATTCCCAAAGAGAGACCCATCTCAGAGAGGACTTCTTTGATCTCATTGAGTGATTTTCTTCCGAAATTTTTCGTTTTTAACATTTCGGTCTCGGATTTTTGAACCAGCTGATAGATCTTATTGATGGAGGCATTCTTCAAACAGTTGGCACTCCGAACCGAAAGCTCCAGCTCTTCCACATTCCGATAAAGATTTTCGTTATACCTCGGTTTTTCGGGCTCTTTTGATTTTCGAGATGTTTCGGGTTCGGATCCTTCGTCGAAATTGATGAAAATCAACAACTGGTCCTTGAGAATTTTAGCGGCATAGGCCACCGCATTTTCCGGTGCAATACTTCCGTCCGTCCAGACCTCCAGGGTCAGTTTATCATAATCGGTCTTTTGACCGACGCGGGCATTGGTCACCACATAATTGACCCGTTTGATGGGTGAAAATACGGCGTCAATCGGGATCGTACCGACCGGGGAATTTTCATCCTTGTTCATCTCAGCCAGAGAATACCCTTTTCCCGACTTGACGGTAATATCCATGTTGAGTTCGGAATTTTCAGAAAGGGTAGCGATATGAAGATCCGGGTTGAGCACCTCGCATTTGCCGTCATCACTGAGAATATCTCCGGCATTGACCTCGCCCTTTCCTTTCTTTTCGATACGAACCGTCTTCGGATCCGGGTCGCTGACCTTGAAGCGAACTTCCTTAATGTTCAGAATGATCTCGGATACGTCTTCGAGAACCCCCGGGATAACACTGAATTCATGCATAACCGCATCGAATTTGACGGAAATGGCTGCCGCACCATAAAGAGATGACAGGATGATCCGTCGAAGGGCATTTCCGATGGTGAGTCCGAATCCTCTCTCCAGCGGTTCACAGACGAATTTTCCATACATCGGTTTGGTCGTCATTTGAACCTTCTCAGGTCTGATCATCTCCTGCCAATTCATATACATTAATTTATTTGATGACATTCTTGCCTCTCCATTGTCAGTGGTTATCGCCTGGTCCAATAAACCATCGATTAATTAATAATCCTTGCTTCCAGTTATTTGGAATACAGTTCGACGATCAATTGTTCCTGGATCGGCATCGTCAAGTCTTCGCGAACAGGATATGCTTTTACGGTTCCCTTCATCTGTTCCTTTTCCAGGTCAAGCCATTGGGGGACTCCTCTTCGGGCAACCGCTTCCAGCGAATCTTCAATGGATTTAATTTTTTTGCTATTCTCTTTGATCTCAACCACATCGCCTACACGAATCAGATAGGATGGAATATTCACCTTCTTCCCGTTGACCAGGAAATGATCGTGCTTGACCAGCTGGCGTCCCTGGGCCCGTGAATTCGTAAATCCCAGACGATACACCACATTGTCAAGTCGGCGCTCCAGCAATACCAGAAGGTTGGTTCCGGTGATCCCTTTCTGGCGGTCTGCGGTTTCAAAAAACAGGCTGAACTGCTTTTCGGAAAGATTGTACATCCGTTTAACCTTCTGTTTTTCTCTCAACTGCACCCCATAATCCGATATCTTTCGACCCCGGCGCTGTCCGTGCTGACCCGGTGAATAGCTGCGTCTGTCAAACGCGCATTTATCCGAATAGCAGCGATCGCCCTTTAAAAAAAGCTTTAAATTTTC
>JBFMEI010000200.1:0-4407 GCA_040753295.1 Thermodesulfobacteriota bacterium
TTGCAGCAAACAGATTGTAGGGAGTCTTTTTCGGATCCGTCAAGTGAGCTGAATAGGATGCGGAAACATACGGCATCTTATCTTTAGTAACTGTGGACGACAGGGCTTCGGTATCCCCGGTTCCCCAACCCAGGACCGCAACGCAGTTGGTCCGTTTGAAGAGCTTGTATTTGGTCAATGCTTCGGGAATACGGTATCCGTAATCGAATTGATACAGTTTGATTTTTTTTCCGTTTACCCCGCCCTGATCATTGACATAGTTGATGGCTTCGGCAATCCCCAGTGCATAATCTTTGCCGACATCCGAGGTTGCTCCCGTCGTATCATTGAGAGCGCCGACATTAACTTCGGCAGCGGTGACCACGGAGGAAAATCCCAGAATTAAAAGACCGGAAACAAGCACCGCAAAAAGGTTCGCAAAACGAATTTTTGCACTCATGGTTTTTCTCCTTCTTGAATTACGGTTAATTCGAATCCCCCAGTCCGAAACTCGCTTTCACCTCCTTTCGGCATAAAATGAAATTTAATAGGAAAACGGCCATAAATTAAAATAATTCTTGATCTGCCACCACCGGTAAGACAACCCGTTTGGCTCAAAGATCATGAATGCACAGATGGCCAGTCCAAAAGCCGCTTCCTTGAGGAATAAAAAGTCCATGAACAACTTTTCTCCCCATGAGGTATCGGCAAACGGGATAATGGCAAGCTGCAGTCCTTCGATGACCACCACCATGAAGATGGATCCGAAAACCGTTCCATGGATGGATCCGACCCCTCCGATGAGGATAACCCCCACAAGCCACAATGACCAGAACCATGGAAAATGCTCCGGGCTGATGGCCGCCAGGTTGCTGATCCAGAAAGCTCCTGCAATCCCTCCAATAAATCCGGCGACAAAGAATGCAAGGAGTTTATACTTGATGATATCGATCCCCATGACTTCGGCAGAGATGTCGTTATCCCGGATGGCAACCCAGGCTCTTCCCACCCGGCTTCTGAGAATATTGGCAAGAATGGTGATAAAAAGGATCACCAGGACGAGCATCATATAATAGACCTTGAGGTCGCTATCAATGGTCCAGGGTCCGACTTTAATGAACTCGGCCGGAATGGAGAAGGCCTGCCCCCGGCCGCCGATCTGGGCCACATACTGGGTGATGATAAAATCGACGGTTACAAACTGAGCCGCCATGGTCGTTAAAATAAGATAAAAGCCTTTGACCCGTGCGGATGGAAGCCCGAAGATGACGCTCCAGATCCCTGCAACAATCGCAGCGGCGAAAATGCTTATGGGATATGCCAATCCAAGATCAACTGCAATTTGAGGCCATGGTAATTCGAGAATAAGAAGAGTGCTGGTATACGCTCCAACGGCTAAAAACGCCGCATGTCCCAGAGTAACCTGGCCACAGAACCCGATTAAAAGCTGAACTCCGAGAGCACCCAGAATCGTATACCCGATGTTATTACAGATACTCAACCAGTAGGAGTCCGCCATATAGGGGATTCCGGCAAATAAGATCAGAATCAGAAGAATCATTTTCCCTTTGATGAAACGGGTCTGAAACCAGGAATGATCTTCGTGATAATTTTGGTGATAATCACCGCAAGGCAGCCAAGTTGTGGACATAAGTTCAACTCCTAAGCATCGGTCAATTCCATTTTAAACCCGTTCAATCCGTTCCCATCCCCAAAGTCCGAAAGGCTTGAAGAGAAGAAAAACAGCCATGAAGACAAATGGAGCGATCTCCTTTACCCCGCCCGGGAAATATTTATCCAGATAAGCGCCGCAGAAATTCTGCAAAATGCCGATAATGATTCCTCCCACGATCGCGCCCGGAATGGAATTCAATCCGCCCAGGACAACTGCAGGAAGGACCAGCAGGCCCAGATACCCCACGGAAATATTCAATCCATTGATATTTCCCAGAAGCGTTCCACCCACACCCGCTGCCATAAAGGCAATGGCCCATGCAACTGCATAAACAAAGCGGGCGCTGACACCAAGCGAGAGAGCCGCCATCTCATCATCGGCTGTAGCCTGCATGGCAAGCCCCCAGCGGGTATATTTGAAGAAGCTCACAAAGATAACGAGAAGGACCAGCGCGGCAAAAAAGCTCCAGAGGTAAACCTGTCCGATAACGATAGCTCCGATCCGGATCGGTTCAATGGAAAAAACAGGAGGGTCAAATATCCGTGTATCCACCCCCCAAACCAGCTCGACAGCCCCTTTAAAGAAAAAAGAAAGACCCACGGTGACCATGATGACCGTCAGTACCGGTTCTCCGATCAGTCTATCCAGAAATATACGTTCGGTAAGGATGCCGAGAATAAATCCGATTACAAGAGAAAAAACCAGAGCCAGCGGAAACGGAATTCCCATGGAATAGAAACTGAGTGAGACATAGGCTCCGATGAGAGTCAGTTCTCCCATCGCAAGGTTAAGGACCCCGGAGCACTTATAAATCAGCACCCATCCAAGCGCTACCAGAGCATAAATGCCTCCCACCATGACTCCGGTGGAGAGCGTCATAAAAAAGAGTTCCATGGATATCTCTCCTTTTTTTGTTAATCCTTGATCTCAACGATTTTCAGATCAGTGTTGATATGCGCCTGTCTTCCGTCTTCATATTTGATTATGGTTTCGATATGAACGGTATCTGTGGGGGAATAGAGCGCCTTAACGATTTCTTCATACCGCTTTTCCACAAATGCACGACGAAGCTTGCGGGTCCGGGTCAATTCATCGTCATCAGGATCGAGCTCTTTATACAGATTGATAAATTTTCTGACCTTGGCGACATCCGGGAGATCTTTGTTGGCCATCCGGATCTGTTTTTCAACCAGTTCATAAACCTGGGGCATCTGGGAAAGCTCCTGGTAACTGGTGTAGTTGAGCTTTTTTTCATCCGCCCATTTTCCAACCACCGTGTAGTCGATGCACATGACGGCGGTGATATACTCTTTTTGATGCCCGATAACCCATGAGTCTTTGATGTAGGGAGAAAATTTCAGCCGGGTTTCCAGGTATTGGGGGGCAAAGGGTCTTCCGTCCTTCAGGGTAAAGACGTCCTTGGTCCGGTCGAAAACAACCAGGTGTCCGTCTTCATCGATGAACCCTTTATCGCCGGAGTAGAGCCAGCCGTCCTTAAGCGTTTTTTGAGTCGCCTCAGGATTTTTATAATATCCCTGGAAGACCGAAGGGCTCCGGGTGATAATTTCACCTTCTTCAGTGATCTTGATTTCCGTACCGGGAATGGGGTGCCCCACCGTGTCGAACTTGATATCTCCGGAACGATGAACAACGGAAATGCCGGCCACTTCGGTCTGGCCGTAGATCTGTTTCAGGTTCACGCCCAGGGCATGAAAAAATCGAAAATGATCCGGTCCCATGGCGGCTCCTCCGGTGTAGGCATTGCGGACCCGGGAGAGTCCCAGATGATCCTTGAGCTTGGCCTGGACCGTCGCATAGACGAATTTTCCCATGAGATTCCAGTACCAGGGGACAGGTTTTTTTGAGAATTTCAAATCCGCGATGGTGTATCCGATTTTTGTCGCCAGTTCATACCATTTGCGTTTTCCCCAGGAAGAATCAAGGTATTTAACCTGCACCCGCCGGGTCATCTGTTCATACATTCTCGGGGGGGCAAACATGACATGGGGGCCGATTTCGCGGATATTTTCCTGGGCAGTATCCGGATCTTCAGGAAAGTTTATCGTATATCCGATCTGAAGACCGCAAGAAATGGACATCATCTGCTCACCGATCCAGGCAAACGGAAGATAAGAGACATAGTCATCCGTCTGAACGCATGGATCCACCTCCATCAGATGTTTTCCCATGGTCAGCATATTGTTATGGGAAAGAAGCGCACCTTTGGGCAAAGCCGTGGTTCCTGAGGTGTAAAATAGAAGCGCGATCTCTTCTCCGTGTCCTTTTTCGATCAGTTTTTCAAAAAGATCAGGCTTCTCCTTTTCCAGCGCTCTTCCGAGATCCTGGACTTCCTTCAGGCTGATGAGAAAATCCTGGTCATAATTCCGCATCCCTTTGGGATCGTCCCAGATGATTTTCTTGAGTTTGGGGCATTCATGAAAAATGGAGATGGCTTTATCCACCTCTTCCTGCCCCTCGCCGAAGATGAATTTGGTGTCCGAATGGTCGATGATGTATCGGACCTCATCGATAAGGCAATCCTGAAAAAGCCATACGCCGATCCCCCGGGCGCAAAGCGTCGCCATTTCCGCCCATAGACCTTCCGGGCGGTTGTCGCCGATCATGGATACCTTGTCCCCGTCCTGAAGGCCGAGTTTAATGAGGCCAAGCGCGATGTATTTGACGTTTTCCAGATATGCTTCCCAGGTAATAGGGCGCCAGATGCCGAACTCCTTTTCCCTCATGGCGATCCG
>JBFMEI010000201.1:0-4398 GCA_040753295.1 Thermodesulfobacteriota bacterium
GTAACTGTTCCTTAACTTTGAACTTTTAATTTTGAACTTTGAACTTTTTTGTTTCAAATTTCGTGCTTCGGATCTATTTCTTGAGCTCTCTCCACTTGTAATCGATGATCTCCAGGAGCACGCCGTTCATCTTTTTCGGATGGAGAAAGGCAAACTCACAATCCCGGAAGGGCCTGGCCCCGCCGATAAAGGGATACTCCTGTTTCTTGAGTTCATCCATGGCCTTTCGCGTGTTCTCCACATTGAAGCTGATGAGCATGACCCCTTCCCCCCGCTTCTCGATGAACTTGGCCACATCTCCGTCAGGAGTGGTCGATTCCATGAGTTCAAATCCGACTTCCCCCACCCAGTAACGGGCGACTTTGATCTTTTCCGGTTCATCGATATATTCATCATCCGGCTTTGTTTTTCCTAAAACCGGCTCCCAGACTTTTCTGGCCTGGTCCAGATTTTTCACTGCAATACAGATATGATCGATCTTGTTGACCTTCACGGTTTCCTCCAAAATTAAAACGCGTTTCGCTGCCGCTTAGAACGTCACTTTCGCCAGCGGCACGGTAATCGCCTTATCCGGACAGACGCATCCGCATTCGTTGCAGTCTTCACATAAAAATTCCGTGACCACAACCCGGTCCCCCTGAACCCGGACGGCATGGTCCGGACAGACTTCCACACACAGCGGCTGGGTGAACCCTCCGCACATGGTACATTTTTCCAAATCAACCTGTGCTGCCATGGTTTGCTCTCCTAAGTTTCATCTTTATAGAGTCTGATCCGCCACTCGCCTTCTCCTCTGGGGATCGCCTTTAAAACCTCGATCCTGAGCCTGATGTTGAAAAAGACGCTCACATCCTCAAGGATGGAGTTGAACATCCGCTCCCGGCAGAGGACCACTTCCTGCATGGGTACGCCGAATTCCTTGGCCCAGGTGGGCCAGGGGTCCCGGGTGCATTTGACGAATACTTCACCCGGTTTCTCTCCCTTTTCCACCATTGCAATTCCTCCATCCGTCACCCAGAGGCCGGCCAGAGACTGCCCCAGCATCATGAGAAACACCTCTTCTCCTTTGAGCCAGTTCAACCGGGGCAGGAAGCTTTTGCCGATATCTTTTCCGAAAAGTTCGGCGGCTTTCAATCCCACATCGAGAGGCTTGACATCTTTTCCCGCAACATCTAGAGCCACCTGACGCCACCGGTAAAAGGTTTTTCCGATTTCATTCTGTGCCGCATGGAGACTGCTCCATAATTTACTGATTTCTTTTTCTGCATCAAATGACATGGCTGACCTCCTCTTTAAATCCGCATTCCGATACGGAAGCCGTCATGCACCGCACTCGACAAATTGCGCGGCACGAGGGCATCACCGATGACAAAGAGTTCAATCCCTTCGGACTGCACCGCCTTTTTCAGGCTTTCATTGGCCGCCCGTTCACTCACCACAATGGTGTCGCATTTGACGGGCATCCGATATCCGTCATAGGTTCGAATGATGATCCCCGTATCCGTAATCGATTCGATATCGCAATCGTTGTAGGCCGTGACGCCGTTCTGCCGCAGATAAATGAGATATCGCCATTTGAAGGAAGGATTCACGTCGAATCCCGCGCTCTTTTCCTTCCCCACCAGCGTCACCTTCTTCCCCTGCCGGGTAAGATAGAGGGCGCATCCGATACCGGGTTTCCGGTTTCCCCAGATCACCACATTTTTGCCCACCTGGGCTTTTCCGCTCATCACATCCAGAATATTCACCAGGTTCGCATGACTCCCCGGAGGCTGGGGATAGACCGGGCCGGTGGCCAGCACCACTGCATCCGGCATCTCATCCTGGATCATCTCCTCTGTGACTTCCACGCCGAGATGAAATTCAACCCCGGCCATCTCACACATTTTTCTCTGGTATTCCACGCAGGTCCAGAGTTCGTCGTCTCCATACGGAGCCTTCCGGGCTTCATTGAGGGTTCCGCCGATCTCCGGGCGTTTGTCGTACAGATGGACCTCATGGCCCCGGCGTGCCGCCATATAGGCACACTCCAGGCCGGCCGGACCGGCTCCCACGATCATGATCTCTTTTTGATTCTCAGCAGGCTTGGGATCTGCAAATTCCGGATTGCTTTCATGGGCGCAGACCGGGTTGATGTAGCAGGTCATGGGCGCATCCCGGAAAAGTCTCGCCAGACAGAGGTTGCACGCCACACAATGCCGGATTTCGTCTTCCCGTCCTTCCAGAACCTTTTTGGGCATGAGGGGATCGGCGATCATGGAGCGGCACATTTCCCAGATGTCGAGTTCACCGGCGCCGATGGCTTTATTGGGAAGCTCAGGCTTGAAGAGCCGGTATGCCATCTGAACCGGGATCTTCACATGTTCTTTGGAGCGTTTGGCCAGATGGATCCAGTTTCCCATGGGGATATCCCGGCTGATGACCGGATAAATGGATTCCTGCCACCCCAGCGTGACACTGATGTAATCCACGCCCGCCTCTTCGGCGATTTTGTATGATTCCATGGATTCTGCCGGCGTATTTCCTCGCACATCATCCAGAAGCTCCTCGGAGCAGAGTCGTATCCCCAGAGGGACATCCTTTCCGCAGACCGCTTTAACGCCCTGGATGATCTCCACCACAGCCTGCATGCGTCCCCGGATATTGCCGCCGTATTCATCGGTTCTCCGGTTGGTGTAGCTGGAAATAAAGTTGGAAACCAGGTACCCCACAATCCCGGAAATTTCCATCACATCAAATCCGGCTTCAACTCCCCGGCGTGCGGCATCGACATGCTGCCGGATCATCGCCTTGACGTCAGCGTTCGTCATCTCCTTCATGGGTCGAAAAATTCGAAGCCGCTGGGGGACTGCCGAAGGCCCGTGTCCGAAATCGACGTCGACGGCCCCGACCCGGCCGCAGTCCATGAGCTGGAAGCCTGCAACCGCCTTTTCGGCATGAATGGCATCTGCGATCCGTTTCAATCCGGGAACGAATTTGTCGTGCCAGCAGGCCGCCTGCCCCACATACCCCTGTCCCTGGCGTTTTTCATCCATGTAAACGCCCTGCATGAAACATAATCCACCGACAACCCCTCTGGCACGAAGCGCCATGTAGGCGACATCCGCATCGGTAATGAAGCCGTCATGCCGGTTCAGGTTGTCTTCGGTGGCCGCATACTTGATCCGGTTCGGCACCATCAGATTTCCGATCCGGATCGGTTTGAAGAGATGGGGGTAGAGTTTCGCCCCCGGATAGGAAGAATAATCCCATTCAAACAATTGCTTTGCCATCGCTTCTCCTCCTCCTTGTTTGGTCTATCTGGTCTATCTGGTCATTCTGGTCTGTTTGGTCTATTTGGTCTCTGGCAACTGACCCCTGGTCTCTTGCCTTGCGCCCTGTCCCTTACGCCTTTTCTTTTAACTTTGAACTTTCAATTTTGAACTTTGAACTTCTTTTCTGACCTCTGGCTTCTGGCAACTGGCAACTGTTTACTATTTCACAAACGCCCTTACCAGAATATCGAACGTCTCATCCAGATTGTCGAACAAGGAATAGGCCTGATCCCGGAGAAGCCACAGGGTGATGATATGCTCCATGGTTCCGATGAAGATATTCCGGGCGATCCGCGGATTTAAATCCGGACGCATTTCACCGCTCTTGACTCCTTCTTCAAAGATATCGAGAAGGCAGGAATAGAGAAGTTTGACATTCGAATAGACATCCGTAGCCATGAAATTGGCATTGGTTTTCAGAAAAAGATAGACGATCTTGGCATCCAGAGGGGTTTCTTCCACCCGCCGGAAATACCACCAGAGATATTTCCTCAGCTTGTTTACCGCCCCTTTGATCCCGAAAAGCTGTCGTTCAAGATCTGAAATCAGATCCGAAACCCAGAGATCCGGAATGGTAAGAAGAAGGTCTTCCTTGCCCTGAAAATATTCGTAGAGCGCCGCTTCGGAAAGGCCGGCCTGCTTGGAAATATCGACCACCGTCGCTTTCTGGTACCCCTGGTCGGCAAAAAGTTTTTTCGCCGCTTCGATGATCCGGTTCTTCGTCGATTCTTTTGGGGTTTTAAACATCATGTCTTGATCCCGAACCGCATTTGAGGCTGACCTGCCATATCCTAATGATATTTAGAAAAGCGCTCTAATGCCTAGATGGATATCCATCCAATCCTGACCGGCGTCCCCTGTTTTTCGACAAATTCATAAAATATCTCTTTTATCTCTAGTCTTTCATTTTATCATTAAACTTATTTATCCATTTGATTTTATACATTTATTTAAGATTATTTCGTATAAATCAAATCGGAAATTTAAATATCATTAGGAAAAAGCCGTGTCAAGTCTAATTCAATGCCGATCCGGCTCTTCAACCTTGAGCATTCAACCATAGCCTAAATTGAGCGATTGTTGA
>JBFMEI010000202.1:0-4397 GCA_040753295.1 Thermodesulfobacteriota bacterium
TGGTTTCTAATTCTCAGTATCGGCATTTTGAGCGGGCTTTATGCCGCATTCAACCTGTTTACAAAAGGACACATTCTGTTCAACACCAATGATGTAATTATCTGGTCTCTTCCTTTGGGAGTATATATTTTCCTGGCACTCACCAGCTCGGGATTAACCCTGCTTTCAGCCATTCCTCTGGTCTTTGGTGTCGGCAAATACCAGCCCTTTGCCAAGCGCCTGGTATTTCTGGCTGTTGCAACATTGTGCGGCGGATTTGTATCCATCGGCCTTGAGCTGGGAACCGTCGAGCATATGATCTATATCATGCTGTCCCCGAATCTTTCTTCCCCCATCTGGTGGATGGGAGCGATTTACAGCGTCGAACTGGTGCTCCTTATCGCAAAATTCTGGAGATTGCATGCAGGAGATTGGCACAGCGGCTTCAGCAAGTTTCTCGGATCCGCTTCATTTTTCTGTGCCCTGGCTGCTCCACTGATGATCGGATCCGTCTTTGGATTAACGGAGTCTAGAATCACCTACTTTGGACCGGTCATGTCCATCTACTGCCTTTTGATGGCCTTTTTAAGCGGTTTATCCTTCTTTATTCTTTACAGTGTTGCGGTGGAAAAAATTGGAAACTCCGTTTCTAATGGAAATGAGAATCTCTACAGCGAATTTATTTCCATATTCCGGTATGCCGCATCGGCTGTCGTGGTCTTTACGATCGTCAAAATCGCCATTGAATCCGCAACTGTAGTGCCGGAGTTTCTGGTATCAACCAAATTCAAGTATGCCTTCGGTTCTGTGGGGCGGATCCCAAATGAAATCGTCTTCGGCTTGTTTTTGCCGTTTATCCTGGTCATGATTCCGATTCTGATGAAATCCCAGGCCGGAAGAGCCTTTACTGCAGCGCTGATGTGGATCGGCGCTCTGGCAATGCATATGCAGATCCTTATTGCCGGACAGAGCCATCCCATCGGACCCAAGGCCGAACAATTTCCAGAATTCATCTCCTATTCCCCCAGTTCATGGGAATGGCTGGTATTTCTATTTGCTGTTTCCATAATGCTTCTTCTGTACACTCTGGGTGAACGGTATTTGAAGTTGACCGAAGTGAAGTTCAATTGAGAAATGCCGGAGAGCAACAACAAGGAGAATTGGATTTCAACAAAGAGGAGTTCCAATGAAAACCGAAAATAAGCATACCCTGACTGCGACCCGGGGAGTCTGCTATAAAATTCTGTCCGAGTCTTTTTCATCCCCCGAAGGCCTTGAGCTGAGAAATATTAAAATTCTTTATGATGAAATGGAGAAGGTAGACCGGGAAGCAGCTCTTGCCGTAGAGAAGATGAAGGAGTCATATCAGGCAACCGGCAGCAGGTCAGAACTGATGGTTGATCATGCCCGCCTTTTTATCGGGCCTTTTTCTCTTCTTTCACCCCCCTTTGGGTCTTTTTATCTGGATCAGGAAAAGCGGGTGATGGGAGACTCAACTTTAAGTGTGAACGATCTGTATATGAAATTCGGTTTGACGGTGGCATCAGACTTCCACAGCACACCGGATCATATCAGTGCCGAGCTCGAGTTTATGTATTATCTTACGGCCAAGGAGTTGGATGCCGTTGAAGCAAAGGACAAAGAGTCGAGTGCCCGGATTCTGGAAAGTCAAAAACTTTTTCTAAACAGGTATCTTGCTCCGTGGATACCGGAATTTACACTGGATCTCGAACAAAACGCTCAAACACCCTTTTACAGAAATTTCGGGGTGGCCCTGAGAAGATTTGTGGAAAGGGAACATAGATATCTATCAGGAGATATTCCATGAAATCGTTTCATCGGTTGTTGGAATCTTCAGCCAGGATTCATGGTCATCTTTGCCCGGGTCAGGCGGTTGGCGTCCGAATGGCCATGCTGGGCTGCAGACTCATCGGCCTGGAAGATCCTTCCGGTCCGAAACAGATTAAGAAGATTTTGGTTTATGTGGAGATGGACCGTTGCGCGGCGGATGCGGTTTCCCATGTAACCGGCGTCAAGCTTGGGCGCCGGAGTCTCAAATTCATAGACTATGGCATCATGGCCGCCACATTCATGAACCTGGAGACCGAAAAAGCTTTCCGAATTCTGTCCACGGAGGAGGCGCGTGATCTGACTTCGTTGTATGCTCCTGAAGTCACGGGAAAACACGGTCAGCAGCTTGAAGCGTACAAACGGATGCCGGACAGCGTTCTATTTCGTGTTCAAAAGGTCAGGCTGAATCCGGACCCATGGGATTTTCCGGGGCCGACACGATATAAAGCAGTATGCAGTCGATGCGGACAGATCGTTCGCGATCGCCGCGAAGTGAATGAGAATGGAAATATCCTCTGCCGGCCATGCTCCAAGGAGTGTTATTTTTCCCATCCTCAGGAAATCACCTGGCCCGATATGAATTGGGCGCCGGGAATGATTTGTGACACGGAAAAGGAGGAGTTAACGTGCTGAAAAAAATCAGAGTCGAAGACGCTGTCGGAACGAGACTGGCCCATGACATTACGGAGATTCGGCCCGGGGAGTTCAAGGGGGCTGCGTTCCGGAAGGGGCATGAAGTCTGTGATTCGGATATCTGCCATCTCCAGAAATTGGGGAAAAATCATCTCTATCTCATCGATCTTGAAGCAGACGAAATCCATGAAAACCAGGCGGCCGCCGTCTTGGCACGGGGTCTTGCCGGAGAAGGCGTCGTCTGGGAGGACAATCCCAGGGAAGGAAAAATCAGCCTTCATGCGGCCCATGACGGCTTACTGGTCGTGAATTCGGCGGCGTTGGCCGCTTTCAATATGATCGACGAGGTGATGTGCGCCACGTTGCATTCCCACACTCTGGTGAAAAAAGGGGAACGGGTGGCCGCCACCCGGGCCATCCCCCTGGTGATGAAGCGTTCTCCTGTGGAGAGGGCCGCCGCCATCGCTTCTCAAGGGGGCGGCACCGTGTCGGTGAAAGTCTTGAAATCCGCGAGGGCCGGTCTTGTGATTACGGGAAGCGAGGTCTATCACGGTCTGATCGAAGACCGCTTCGCCCCTGTTTTGCGTCAGAAGATTCTGGATCTGGGATCCGAGGTCGTCGGAATCATCTTTGCTCCGGATGACGAGGAACGGATCGTGGAGGCCATCCGCAGCCATCTCCAAAACGGATGCGACCTGATCCTGCTCTCGGGCGGAATGAGCGTCGATCCGGATGACGTGACCCGGAAAGCCATCCGGAACGCCGGTGCCGGAGAAATCCATTACGGTGCAGCGGCCCTTCCGGGAGCCATGTTTCTTACGGCCTATATCGGGGATATCCCTCTTCTCGGAGTTCCGGCCTGCGGCTTGCATCACCGGATCACCGTCCTGGATCTTCTGCTGCCTCGCATCCTTTCCGGAGAAAAAATCGGAAAAAAGGAAATGGCATTCCTCGGTCACGGCGGGCTGTGCAAAGACTGTCCGTCGTGCACCTATCCTCACTGCCCGTTTGGAAAGGGATTGTCATAAGTATCAATCCATGACCGATGGAACCTGTTTGGACTTCTTAAAACGATGGATTATGGTTGCATGCGTCTGTATTTCTTTGACCTCAATTTAGGTTTTATCAATTCTCTTGGCATTATTTAAAACGCTCAATTTAGGAAATCCTTTTTTTCGATCTGATCTTAACCATTACGATTTTAAGATAGGTAGGGAAGTTTATAAAAAACGGGAGGAATCCAAAAGGCGCCCAGCAGCGTTTTTTTGTCAAAGAATCGAATGCACGGAAAAGATCAACAATCAGACTGATCGTTCCAATTCCAAGGGAAGTATGGCTGACCAGAAGAGCAGGGAGTTCGGTGTAGGAATTGACCCGTGATAAAATTTCAAATCCTTCACCCACTAAAAAATAGGTTGCGGCTGTCGGGATTCCGCAGGCCAGAGCATTGATTCCGGTCAACAGGTAGGCCCGATCCTGCATGCCGTGCAGTCGGGCAAAGGTAATCTGGTCCTGCCGGGTCAGAGAACCGCCCAGGTAGTAAGTGTATAACAGATCTGCCAGTTTGCTGATTCCGATTCCAGAAAGAAACCGGCGGGTTCTGCGTCGGTGAATCGATTCTCTTCTATCCCTATTAAGACTCAAGTCATCAGATCCGCTTTTTCGCATGAAGCGGTAGAATTTCAGGATCTGCCGGCTGATAATTCCGGATCTGGAGATCATCTGATCGATGATCAAATCATTATTTTCCTGAAGGTTCAAAATTTTTCTCTCCGTTGATTTCCACATGCTTTCGGACGATATGGCGATCCCCAGGCGCGAAGCGTACGATAACTCCTTATACGGTCGTGATGAAAGCCGGTAACCATTAATTCAAATGGAGAGTTTTGTCAAATGAAGTCGGGACGGTTTAAAAGTCTTTAAATACCTTCAGA
>JBFMEI010000203.1:0-4377 GCA_040753295.1 Thermodesulfobacteriota bacterium
GAAGCGCTCCCCCGTATTTATCCTTCCGTCTGTTGAATGCCGGGGATAAAAACTGGTTGAGCAGGTACCCGTGAGCCGAATGGATTTGAATTCCGTCAAATCCCGCTTCTTTTGCACGGACCGAAGCGGTTCCAAACGCTTTAATCACGGCTTTGATTTCAAGAGGGGCCATCTCCCTTGGAATGGTGCTGCTGTATCCGGAAAGATCGGAAGGTGCCAAGGGAGACTCGCCGATAAGACGGGGGTCTGCAAACATTCCGGCATGGGCCAGTTGCATGACAATGGTCCCTTCTTTTTCATGCACGGATTCGGTCATGAGCCTCAATCCGGGAACAAGCCGGTCGTCATAGACTCCCAGTTGCCATGGTCCTGCCTGTCCGATCTTTTGCACGTAAGTATGACCGGTAACGATCATACCGATACCGCCGGCAGCCAGCCGGGTCATTAATCCGGTCAATTTTCGAGTGCAGGCTCCGTCCTCTTCAGCCATTCCTTCCCATGTTGCGGAGCGGACAAAACGGTTTCGAAGCTGCATCCCGTTGATTTGCGTCTTATCGAACATCGTTTTCATATATGTGTTTCCATCCACGGACTTCGAACCTGAATCTTGCAAGATTCAGGTCATATATGAAATATTTCAAATATATTATCTGTCAAATCAGCCACAAAAAGTCTGTTTCTGAGCAATGCCCCTTTTTTTAAAATGACTTTTACGATTTCAGAAGATTCAATGGAAGCGATGAGAGTGACAACAAATGCCAGACATCCCATAACCGCTTCAGATCCTTTATCCGGAATTGTTGCTCGATTTCCATAGATGGACTGGAATCCGGTGTCTTCAGGGAAAATGGTTGTCGCCTGTCCCCATGATCCGGAAACCGCGCCCGAGACCAGGGGGATGCCTGCGGTTTTAACGGCTCTTTCGAGAATAAACCGGGTATGGATGGTGTCCAGGCAGTCTGCCACCGCGTCACAGGATCGGATCTGTTCCAGGACGCTTTGCTCGTTGATAAATTCATCATATGCCTGAACAGCAACCGATGAATTGATCTTTTTTATCCGGCCGGCGGCTGCTCCGGCTTTTGAACCTCCCATTCCCTCCTCAGTGCATAAGAACTGCCGGTTCAAGTTGCTGTCCTGAAAGGCATCCCCATCAATAAGCGTCAATTTTCCGATTCCAAGCCGGGCCAAAATTTCACAAACCACACCTCCCAACCCTCCCAGTCCGACGACTCCGATATTGGCGTTAAGCAGTTTCATCTGATCTTCAAACGAAAAGGATTTCATATTCCGGGCGTACCGTTCCGGAGTTATCTCTTCTCCAAGAGCCGTTGTTTCAACAGAAGATTTTCCGATTCCGAACTCATCGGCCAGAGCCGATGTCTTCTCTAAAGACAGGCTGAGATACGGGGAACCGTCAGGAAGTTTCAACGGCTTGGCAATTTTTTTGAGTTTATCCTGGAGCGACGACATTAACTCATCCTCCACCCACAGAGGGAAAAATCCCCAGCCGTTCATTTCCATTTAAGACGGATGAAAAATCCCCCTTAATTCCATTGATAAAGATAAGCCTCACCTGGTCTACAGGTATTCCCAGGGTGTGAAGCAATTCTCCAACGGTAATCCCGGGAGAGATCGGACAAGGATCAGGGATTTTTACGGCAAAGCGCTTCAGTGCGGCAAATAGCTTCAGATCAATAAAAGGCTTTTGACTCGTCATAAACAGGATATTGTAAAGGGCGATTTGGGTTAAATAAAAATTTTCATTTTAATCTAAATTGAGCGATTCAGAATGTCAATCGGTTAATTACCGCTCAGCCAAAGAGGCTTGACTGTTTTTCAACATCCATATATTTTAAAACATTAATATGAGACGTGAAAGAAAAAACAGATTCGTCAACCTAATAAAATCAGACTTCTAAATGAAACCCTCAAAAGCACTGGTTACCGGAGGAGCAGGATTCATCGGTTCGCATCTTGTTGATGCATTATTGGAAAAGGACCTTCAGGTCACGGTTATCGACGATCTCTCAACCGGAAAGATAGAAAATATTTCTCATCTTCAAGGCAAGATTCGTTTCATCCAGGGAGACATTCGGGATCGAATCCGGCTAAGAGAAGCCATCACCGGTTGTGATGTCGTTTTCCACGAAGCGGCGGTGGTTTCGGTTCCAAAAACCGTGGAAATGCCAATAGAAACATCACTGGTCAATGATTTCGGAACTCTCGTCGTTCTTGAAGAAGCTCGAAAGGCCGGGGTCCGGAAAATGGTGTTTGCCAGCTCCTGCGCCGTCTATGGAGATGATCCGAAACTTCCAAAAGATGAAAATCTGAATCCTTCTCCAAAAAGCCCGTATGCCGTCCAGAAGCTGATCGGCGAACAGTATGCGGCTCTATACTCGAATCTGTATGGGCTTCCGACCGTATCTCTCAGATATTTTAATGTCTACGGACCCAGACAGGATCCCTCCTCCCCGTACTCAGGAGTAATATCTATTTTTCTTTCCAAGGCTGCAAGCCGATCAACCCCGGTCATTTACGGAGACGGAGAACAGAGCAGAGATTTCATATTTGTCAAAGATGTTGTCAGAGCCAACCTGATGGTCGCCGAATCGGATGCCGGATCCGGACTGATTTTTAATATCGGAACCGGGAAGGCCTTGAAGATCAACGAGTTGTGGAAATCAATCTGCAGTCTGGCCGGATATCGGTCAGAACCGAAATATGAGGATGCGAGATCTGGAGATATTATGAAATCGGTGGCGGATATCACCCGGATTAAAGGGGTTTTCGGATTTACTCCCCTGTATCCGTTTGTCGACGGACTAAAAGAGACATATGACTCGTACCTCGAATGAGTATTACCTCAATTTAGGTATTATTAATAACGATTAGAGGTTTTGATAATGGAAGTTACCCAAGTTCTGGTTACCGGTGCAGCCGGATTTATCGGCTATCACCTTTCACAAAGACTCTGTACTGACGGATGCCGGGTTACCGGGATCGACAACCTGAATCCCTATTACGATGTAGAACTTAAGAAAGCTCGTCTCGACGGGTTGCAGCAGTTTGACAATTTTCGTTTTTACAAAGCCGACCTGTCGGATCGAAATGAGATGGAAAAGATATTTCAAACGAGTCGATGGGATGTCGTGGTCAATCTGGCGGCTCAGGCCGGTGTCCGATATTCCTTGTCAAATCCGCATGCTTATGTGGATTCAAATCTGGTCGGGTTTTTGAATATTCTTGAAGGATGCAAAACCCATAAGGTCAGGCATCTGGTCTTTGCATCGTCGAGTTCTGTTTATGGCGCCAACACAAAAATGCCTTTTTCAGTGCATGATAATGTGGATCATCCTCTTTCCCTTTATGCTGCAACCAAGAAGGCCAATGAACTCATGGCTCATACGTATAGCCATCTCTATTCCCTTCCATGCACCGGGTTAAGGTTTTTTACGGTCTACGGTCCGTGGGGGCGTCCGGACATGGCATTATTCTTATTTACAAAGGCGATTCTGCAAGGAAAACCGATTCAGGTATATAACCATGGCCGAATGGAGAGGGATTTTACCTACATCGATGATATTGTCGAGGGAGTGGTTCGGATAATGAAAAGAATTCCGGAATCAAATCCGGCATGGAGCGGTGCTTCACCGGACCCGGGAACATCTCAGGCTCCGTATCGTATCTATAATATCGGGAACAATCAACCGGTGTCCTTGATGAACTTTATCGAAACGATTGAACAAAGACTCGGGAGAAAAGCCGAAAAGGAATTTCTTGAAATGCAGCCGGGAGATGTGCCGGCAACGTATGCGGACATCGACGATCTGATGACCGCAGTCGGGTTTAAACCTCAAACCCCCCTGGAGACCGGGATTGAGCGGTTTATTTGCTGGTATCGGAATTTCTATCGCCTGAATTGAGCATTACCGGTTGAGAGAACAGAGGATCAATAGAGAGGGAAATCCATATGGCAATTCAGAGAAAAATCAGGAAAGTACTTAAAAGCGCCCCCGCGATTGAGGGTGCCGGAGTTCATCTGAGAAGAGCTTTTGGTTTCAACCAGGTTCCCCAGGTGGATCCTTTTTTAATGCTCGATGATTTCAGATCCGACAAACCAGACGAATACATGGCCGGATTCCCCTGGCATCCTCACCGCGGAATCGAGACGATCACCTATGTTACCAAAGGAAATGTCGAACATGGAGACAGTTTGGGAAACCGAGGGGTGATCGGTACCGGAGATCTCCAGTGGATGACGGCGGGAAGCGGCATCATCCACCAGGAGATGCCCAGGGGAGACCACCAGGGAAAAATGCATGGATTCCAGTTATGGGCGAACTTGCCGGCCCGGAAAAAGATGATGCATCCCCG
>JBFMEI010000204.1:0-4370 GCA_040753295.1 Thermodesulfobacteriota bacterium
CAGTATTTTCGGACCGATGATGCCGATTTCCGGATGCGTTTTAAGGTAGCTTAAAACAGAGTCGAAAAAACCTTCCACAATAAACGAGTCCGGATTCAGAAGAACCAGATAAGGCGCACTGCTTTTCTTCAACGCCTGATTAACGGCAGAAGCAAAGCCCAGATTGGTATTATTTTTCGTCAGAGATATTCCGGGAAAATATTCAAGGATCCGATCCACATTGTCACAGGAGGCGTTATCCTGAACAAATATGGTTGCAGGCATCTCCCGGAGGGAATCGTGCAGGGATCTGATGCATTTGATCAGGCAATCCGTGCTGTTATAATTGACAATGATGATATCAAAATAAGATGATGTTTCTGTTTTCAATCCGATCCATCCACTTTCGTGTTTATACCTGAAAGATTCAGGTTATAATTATGCCCCGGTCCGCCTCTTCAACCGTCTGAAAAGCCGATGAAGATACGCTTCAGGTTCAATCTGATGCCAGATATATTGATCATCAACTCTTTTTCTGCTCTGTACGATTTTTCTTTTTTCTATGGCTTTTTTCATTCCTTTGACAGCATCTGATTTTGCATGAAAAAAGACCCGGGCCTTTCCTCCGGCAGCAAAATAGGCCATGGCAAACAGATCATAGATCAGATGCTGAATAACCGTTTTTGGAATCAGGGAGGCCGGCATATTTTGAATGTAAGTCCATTCCAGGTTCCGATGTCCATAATATATGGACATCTCCGAATCATATCCGATGGTTCGACTCGCCATATGGTAAACAACGGCTTCCGGTTCATAAATACAGCGGTATCCCTGGAGCTGCGCCCTGAAACTCAAATCCAGATCCTCATAGAGCAAAAAAAAATCTTCGTCAAAGAGTCCGATCTCCTCGAGCATGCTGCGCCGATAGATCGCTGCGCCTGCGCAGGCACCGAAAATCCATTCTTTCTTTCCATATGCTTGGGCGGTTTCCCCTCTTCCCCGGAGAAGCCCGGCACCGGCCCGTGTATATCCGTCCCCTGCCCTGTCGATAATTTCCGGACGATCAAAATAGAGCATTTTTGATGCTGCAAAACCGGCTTTAGGATTGGAATCAAGGGCTTCGACAAGTTTTCCCATCCAGTTCGGGCCTGGAACCGCATCAGGGTTCAGCAAAGCGATATAAGGTCCGGAGCCGGATCGAATCGCCAGGTTGTTTGCGGCGGAAAAACCGAGATTATTTTCAAGACAGACCAATCGAACCTGGGGGTACTTCTTCTCGATGTATTCCCTTGATTCGTCTTCAGATCCGTTATCGACAATGCAAATAGAGTATGTTTTATACGACTGGTGAAACAGACCGCTCAAACACCTGTCGATATATTTTTTTCCATTGTAATTGACGATGATGACCGAAACCGGATTCACAATAACGTTACTGATTTGGTTTACCTGAAGAGATGGATGTATCAAACAGAATCTTCAGAAGTTCACCTGCAAACGGAAAGATCATGGGTTCCTGGTCATAATGCGGGATCATGCTTTTCCCTTTTTCTCCGATGTGACGATCCAGAGAAAATGCCGTGGTTCTGGATAGAAGAGCCTCTGCAATATGCCTCGGCGTCAGCCGGTCTAAGGATAGAATATTCTCATGACATTTGGAAAGGTTTTTATTTGCATAAGAATTGGTAATCGTCAAAATTCCGAAATGAGCCATTTCAAGGGGAGGATAACTGGGATGAGGAGATACCATGAGTGATAACCCAACGGCACTTCGATTCAAAAGCGATGCATATTCCTCAAGAGATAGCTTTCCAAGAGATGCCATGATTTTTCCGTTTCCAAGTTTAATCGGCTTATGGGCTTCTCCGATGGAGAGGACTTCCCATTCATTTAAGTCCGGCTGAATTGTCGTCCAGTATTTTAAGGCTTCGATGATTAACGGAAAACAGTTTCTTTCAACCGAAGGACGGCCGTATACTAAAATTCGCTGATCTTTAGCGTTTCGATCCGTGGAGTTCATGAATCTCTTCAGATCCGGATTGAGCTGGGGCTCAAATACGAATTCCTTTTCAAACCGATATCCCTGATCTTTGAAATAATCCCGTAAAAAGATTGAATTGAAAACCGGGATCGTCATTACTTCCGATCGATACGTTGACTCGGCAAGGAGATAATGGGTAGACCAGTTGTAAAACCCGGGTTCAAAATCCTGGATCAGATACCCCATTCTATTGCATTCCGGACCGTAATAGATGCACTGCCGTTCAATCATTTGGATGGCGCAATAGGCGGTCCACCAGGAGGTGGATAAAAACCGATCCCCTGAAGTCACGAAGAGATTTTTCTGGAACTTATTATTGACCGCAACAATTTGACGGATTTCATCCGAATCATCTTCAAACGAGACCAGGTGATATCCGTCAAATTTGTCCAGATCAGCTTCATCCGGTTCTGCGTCGGTCAGGATGATGCGGGATGGGATAGACCCCCGGGAGCCGGTGGAGAGCGCGTTGAAAAGGGATAGAGCCGTCGATACGCCTCCGAAAAAGTGCTCCCGGTTAATTGAAGGGATTACCAGGTTGATCCGGTTAACATCGAATCCGCTCTTTCTGATGTTGATGGGAGTAATCTGAGGAATCGAATAGGAAAAATCGATCCGTTTTATTATCCGGTAGGCCTGGCGTGCAAAATGATATTTTCTGAAAAAATCGGCAAGTTTTTCAATCATCGGCTTCCATCAAAATGAGGCAAGAGTGGGTATCGGAGTATTCAAGGAGAGGTTGATATTGAAAAAGGGATCTCCCCCATCTGTCCGGTAATGTTTATAATGCTTCACCGACATATCAAAGTCGCACTGAGGGATGTCATGAGGGATCCTGGTCTTTGATTCAAAATGATACAGTTTCACAAAAGGGTTGTAGAGATTGAAAAGTCCCGACTCATGAGCCCGGATGCAGATTTCAACATCGCTTCCGCATACGGCGAAGGATTCATCGAATCCTCCGAGTTTTTCCAGGGTCTTTTTCGACATGGCCATGCATGATCCTGTAACCGCCAGAACGTTTCTTTTAACCATTGGAGAAACATAGGGAGAGCCGAAATGGATCGGTTTCATGGCCTTGAACAGATGATCCGCCCAACCTCCCAGACCGACCACAACTCCTGCATGTTGAATCGTTCCGTCCTCATATAACAGCAGCGGGCCGGCCGCACCCACATCATCTCTGAACGCATCGCCGCCCAGTCGCTCGATCCAGTCGGATGAAATCACTTTCGTGTCATTGTTTAGAAAGATAAGAATATCTCCTTTTGCCTCAGAAATCCCATGGTTGTTTAATTTTGACCAGCAGAACGGGTAATCCGCATTGATGACCCGAATCCGGTGATACCGTTCCGGGATATGCAACAACCACGCTTTGCTTTCAGCAGTTTCAGAGCGGTTATCCAGGATCAGGATTTCGTAATTTTCATAGGATGATTTTTTGATGATGCTTTCAACGCACGAATCCAGGTACCGGATATTATCCTTTGTGGGAATGATGATGCTCACCAGAAGGTCCTTCGGCATGTGATGACGAACATCATAGACAAAAAGATTTTCAGATTCTTTAACGTCAGCGCTCGATCCGTGACACCGCTCCAGATGCTCGGCAATGCATCTGAGACCGTTATCCCGGGCTTTGGGTTTTGAATAGGGATTCCCTGCAGTCGATGTTTCGATTTCACGCCAACTGTAGAGTACTTTTGGAATATGATAAATCCGGTTACTGATTTCAGATATTCTTAAGAACAGGTCATGATCCTGGGCGCCTTCAAACCCGCTTCTGAACCCGCCGACAGCATTAAAAACCGATTTTCTAATTGTTGTAAAATGGCAGATATAATTCTGGGATCGCAAAAGATCCGGAGACCAGTCAGGCTTGAAAAACGGGTTCCGGTGTTTCTGGTATTGATCGATCTTATCTTCATCCGAATAGATCAGGTCCGGATCGTACGCATTAATCGCTTTGACGACTTCATAGAGTGCATGGGAAAATAGTTCATCATCATGATCAAGAAATGCGACATACGCTCCCTCTGCCGAATCGACTGCACGGTTTGATGCCTCTGAAATGCCGTGATTGGTATCTGAAAACTGGATTTTAATTTTCGGGTCTTTAACTCTTTTTAAAAAATCAAGGGTTTCGGATCTTGAAGATCCGTCATCGACAATACAGAGCTCCCAGTTCGAATAGAGCTGTGCCTGAACAGAATCGACAGCTTTGGACAGCCATCGGACATCCCCGTTGAATACCGGCATGATCACGCTGATTTTGGGATGCAATTTGAAAGATTCCATCTCCGCTTTTATCCTGCCGGGAGAAGGACGCTTTGATTCAAGCCATTGATCG
>JBFMEI010000205.1:0-4340 GCA_040753295.1 Thermodesulfobacteriota bacterium
GAAAAAAAGAAGGCGGTGCCCTTCCGGTCATTTTATGTGCAGCATACCTGTACGATATCGGTGTTGTGGATGCAGAGCGAAACCATGGAAGCTCTGATCCTGGAGTTCAGGAAAAGGAAGGGAGGGGATCGGCCAGGTTGATCCTGGAAAAACTCAAAGCCGGTCCGGCCCTTGTCGATGAAGTGTGTGAAATCATCGGGCGCCGGTACAATCCGGGGTCAGAGCCGTCCTTGAACTTCAAGGTGGTTTTTGATTCGAATCGGATCGCGGAGCTGGAAGAAGAGAGAAAAGAGAACCCCATACCCTCGGAAGTTCTTGAGGAAATCATTGAACGGTCGTTTATGACCGAATCCGGCCGTGAAGAGGCCAAAGCGGTCCTGATTCAGGGATAACCATTTAAAAACAGACAGGATGAGGTGAGGAGATGAAAATCAAACGGAAGATCATTCAAATCGACGAGGAGCTCTGCAACGGATGCGGCGAATGCGTCCCATCCTGTGCCGAAGGAACGCTTCAGATTATTGATGGAAAAGCCAGAGTCGTTTCGGACAATCTCTGCGACGGGCTGGGTGCATGCCTGGGGGAATGCCCGCAAGGGGCTTTAAGCATTATCGAAAGAGAAGCCGAGGAGTTCAATGAACATGCCGTGGAAGCGCATCTCAAGAAGAGGGAAATGAACGCATCCCCCGGAAAGCCGGTGGTGTTGACCGGGTGTCCTTCGGCAGCCGTGAAGCAGTTTTCTCCGGTATCCCCGTGTGACGAAGCGAACCGGCCTTCGGCTTTCCAATCTGTGGAAAGATCGGCACTCTCCCACTGGCCGGTTCAGATCCGGCTGGTTCCGCCGACTGCTCCTTTTCTAAAAGGCGCGGATCTTCTTGTCCTCGCCGATTGCGTTCCGGTTGCCTTTCCCTCGCTGCACCGTGAGTTCCTCAAAGGGAGGGCGGTCATGATGGGATGTCCCAAGTTCGATGATGTCCAGGAATACATCGACAAATTTGCCGAAGTATTCAAGATCGCCGGTCTTAAGAGCATCACCACCGTGGTGATGGAGGTTCCCTGTTGCAGTGCACTTCCCATGATCGTGAAAAAAGGAATGGAAAAAGCCGGGAAGTCGATTCCCATGGAAAAAGTGGTGGTCAGCACCCGGGGTGAAATTTTGAAAAAGGATATTTTTTGATCAGTTCATTGAGGTCATTCTCCGTGAATATCTCGGCAAACCGGTTGCCGTGCCTGCTCCGTTGCTTATATAAGGCGATACAGTCACTGATGATCTCAAGCACGTCGTTTTCGCTGTAAATGCCGGGAAGTTCCCTGGCCAGTTTGGGATGCCGTCCGAGTTTTCCTCCCAACTGAACCCGGAATCCCTTTCGCCCTTCAACCAGTGTTCCGGTCGGGCATGCCTGAATGCACTTGCCGCAGCCGACACACCGGGAAAAGTCGAAAGTCGGTTTTTCCTCAGCATCTTTCAGGGCAATCGCATCTTCACGGCATGCTTCAACGCATGCCTCGCAGCGGGTGCATACGGCATCGGCGACCGCCGGAACCAAAGCACCGATGACACCGATATCTTTGATCTGAGGCTGGGAACAGGCATTGGGGCAGTCGGCGATGGAGATTCGAAACTCATGATGATACTTGAGCTCCCCCTTGACATGGCTCTTTAAAAAGGAAAGAAGGTCCGCCCGGACCAGGAGAGATTCGATTTTTTTCATCAACCCTTCCCCTGGATTGGCCTGGTTCGGGCATCCGGAAGGACCGAAACAGATGTCGAGTTGATATCCTTTAACATCCGATTCCATTCCGGATAGAAAACGCTTCCGGCTGGCATTCACTTCATGAATGGTGATTTCGGATTTTCCGTTCTCCTTTGCCTCTTTTTCCACCCGTCCCCTGACTCTGTTTCGAACAAAAAACGGGACCTTTTTCAAGGCGCTTTCAGCTTCCGCTGTCCATTTCATGAGGCGTCTTTGCCTCCTGACTCTTTTATTTCATGGGCAATATCATGTCCGTGAGCGGATTCCCATCGTTTATCCAGAAAATAGAGTATCGGAACCGTCATCCTCGAAAAGAGAAGGGACGCCACTTCACCGGCCATGAGGGAAAGGGCAAGCCCCTGGAATATGGGATCGAAAAGAATGACCGAAGCCCCCACCACCACCGCCGCTGCAGTGAGCATCATGGGCCTGAACCGGACGGCTCCGGCATCCACCACCGCTTCTGAAAGCGGCATTCCTTCCTTAAGCCTGAGCTCGATGAAATCGACAAGGATGATCGAATTTCTGACCACAATTCCGGCTCCGGCGATAAACCCGATCATGGACGTTGCCGTGAAGAACGCCCCCATGCCCCAGTGGGCGGGAAGGATGCCGATGAGGGAAAACGGAATAGCGGCCATAATCACCAGGGGGGTGCTGTAGGACTGGAACCATCCCACCACGAGAACAAAAATGAGGATGAGAACCACGCCAAAGGCGATTCCAAGATCCCTGAAAACCTCATAAGTGATGTGCCATTCCCCATCCCACTTCATGGCATACCGGCGATCGCTCTCCGGGATTCTTGCAGTATGCTGCCGGATCCGATACCCTTCCGGAAGCTGAATGGAGTCGATTTTTTTCTGCATCTCCAGAATCGCATATACCGGACTTTCCTTGACACCCGCCACATCTCCGATGACATAGACCACCGGCATGAGATTTTTATGATAGATGCTCAGATCCGGGGATGTGGGGACCGGCTTGACAACCGTTGAAAGGGGAACCTGAGTCCCGTCGGGTGAAGTGAATTTGATGAATTCAAGACGTTCGATTCCGGCGCGGCTCTCCAGGGGGAGTCGGAGAATTATGGGGACATCCTCCTTTTCCTGGTTCTGGTGCAGGAGCCCCACCTGCTTTCCGGCCAGCGCCAGGTCAAGAGCATCGGTGATCTGGGAGACGCGGATCCCGTGAAGCGCCGCTTTTTCCCTATCCACCTGCAAATCGTATCTGTACCGATCCTCTTCCATATACCAGTCTGCATCCACGACGCCCGGAGTCTTTTCAAAAATGGTTCTGATGGTTTGGGCGATTTCCCGCTGCCGGGAATAATCCGGGCCATAGATCTCCGCAACTAAGGTGGAAAGGACCGGCGGACCCGGAGGAACCTCGGCAACCTTGATCCTTGCCTGTCGACGGGCTGCAATCTGTTCCAGATATGGGCGAACCCGTTTGGCGATATCATGGCTTTGCATTTTGCGACGCCCTTTTTCAGCCAGATTCACCTGGATGTCGGCCATGTGGCTTCCCTGCCGGAGATAGTAGTGGCGGACCAGGCCGTTGAAATTGAAGGGTCCGGCAGTTCCGGCATGCACCTGGTAGTCGGTGACCTCATTGACCGTGCTCAAATATTCCCCCATTTCCTGAGCGGCGGCAGCGGTTTCTTCAAGGGTAGCGCTTTCAGGCATATCGATGATGACCTGAAATTCGCTCTTGTTGTCGAATGGGAGCATTTTGACCTTGACCCGGCCGATCCCCACCAGAGCACAGCATGCCAGAAGGAGAATCACGACGCCGATAAGAAAAGCCCAGCGAAAAACTGGTTTGTGGATCAGGGGATTCATGATCCGTCGATAAAGGCGCGTGCTCCAGTCTTCCTGGATATGGGAATGGAGAGTTTTCCCAGGGTCGTGGCGGATGAGGCGGGTGGAAGCCCAGGGCGTAACGATAAAGGCGACCAGAAGTGAAAAGACCATGGCTGCCGATGCCCCGACCGGAATCGGCCGCATGTAGGGTCCCATCAGGCCTCCCACAAAGGCCATGGGAAGAATCGCCGCAATAACGGTTAAGGTAGCCAGAATTGTGGGATTGCCGACCTCGTCCACAGCTTCGATGGCTACCGTGAACCTGGACCGATCCTGATTTTCCGGAAGATGATAATGCCGGACAATATTTTCAACCACCACGATGGCGTCATCCACCAGGATTCCGATGGAAAAAATCAGGGCAAAGAGGGTGATCCGGTTCAGCGTATAGCCGTAGATGTAAAAGATGGCCATGGTGAGTGCAAGTGTAACCGGAATGGCAAACGCCACAACTCCTGATTCCCGCCGTCCCAGGGTGAGCCCGATCAGAAGGGTGACGGAGACAATGGCGATCATCATATGGAAGAGGAGTTCATCCGACTTTTCCTTGGCGGTTTCTCCATAATTTCTGGAGACGGACATATGGATGGAATCAGGGATGATGGATCCCCGGATATCGTCGATCCGCTTTAAAATCCGATCGGCAAGGGCGATGGCATTCGTTCCCTTCCGTTTGGCGATGGTAAGCGTAACTGCCGGATAAGATTCTCTGGAATTCCGG
>JBFMEI010000206.1:0-4329 GCA_040753295.1 Thermodesulfobacteriota bacterium
CGTGTGGTGCCGTTAAAATGAAAACCATGTGGGCTCCCTGGCGGATCGAATATATCCTTGAATTGAAAAAAGACGGCTGTGTCTTCTGCAAGGCCCTGGATGAAACCGATGACCTTACCCTTTTTAAAGGGAAGATCACCATGGTGGTCATGAATAAGTATCCTTATATTAACGGACATCTGCTGATCGCCCCGAAGCGCCATGTCCAGGATCTGGAATCGTTGACACCGGAAGAGATGACCGTTCTCCTTAAAACCGTGGAGCAGTCGGTGGCTGCCTTGAAAAAATGCATGAAACCGGATGGGTTCAATGTGGGGCTCAATCTGGGAAAGGTCGCCGGGGCCGGAGTGGAGGAGCATCTCCATTTCCATATTGTTCCGAGGTGGTTTGGTGACACCAATGCCCTTACGGTTTTTGCCGATGTACGGGTGATTCCGGAGCATATCCGCGCCACATTTGACAAGCTCAAACCCTATTTCGAGAATCTCGACTTAACCGAATGGAACAAAGGGAGAACCGGATCATGAAAAGAGTCAAGATCGTCTTATGGGTCGTTTTTATTGCCTTTTTTCTTCTGCTGATTTATCAGAACCAGGAGCTTTTTTTCCCCAGACAAAGCCTTGGAATCAATATGTACTTCTTCGCCTATCAGACCCCGGAGATTCCTGCCATCGTCTTCCATATCAGCTTTTTCGTGTTGGGACTGCTTATTGCCTTTTTCTTCGGTCTGGCCCAACGGATCCGATCGAAAAAAACGATCAAGAATTTAAACGCAACCATCGAATCCCAGGGTCAACCCGTTTCCGGTGTTAAAGAGGAACCCGCCGCCGGGCCCAAAGAAGACGCACCCATTCGCATTTCCACAACCCCCAAGTGAAAGCGGGAGCGTTTTTCGTGCAACCGGAACCGGGAAACCCAATAGAACCGGTTTGATATCCGGACTTTCCGAAACCTATGATCGTGCCGAAAGCAACCCCTGTAATCCGGCAGTATCTCTCCATCAAGGAGAATTGCCCTGATGCCATCCTGTTTTTCCGGATGGGGGATTTCTACGAGATGTTTTTTGAGGACGCCAAAACCGCATCCCGCATCCTTGAAATCACCCTCACATCCAGAAATAAAAAAGATGTCGACCCCATTCCCATGTGCGGGATTCCGGCAAAGGCGGCCGCCGGATATATCAGCCGTCTCCTCGATTCGGGTTTAAAAGTCGCAATCTGTGATCAGATGGAAGATCCGGCACATTCCAAAGGGCTTGTGAAACGGGATCTGGTAAGGATCATCACCCCGGGGATGATCCTGGACAACGAGTACCTGGATGAAAAGACAAATAATTATCTTCTGGCTGCATCCGCTGCCGGGGAGCGCTACGGGATCTCCTGTCTCGACATTTCAACCGGATCATTCCGGGTCATGGAGACCGATGAGGGCGATATCTTCCGGGATGAAATTCAACGGATTTCTCCCAGAGAGATCCTCCTGACCCAGGGATTTCTGGATCGCATGGAAGCGCTTTCAGGTAACCGGATGAGAGAGCTTCTTTCCGGAAGATCCGTCACGTATCTTGAGGAAAGGGCATTTGAACCGGACACAGGAAGGGAGAGGCTACTGGAGCAGTTTAAAACCCGCACCCTGGAAGGATTCGGATGTGATCAGATGACTGTGGGAATCGGTGCGGCCGGCGCTATTCTGGTCTATGTTCAGGAAACTCAGAAACAGGCGTTAACTCATGTCGCCCGGATTGAACCGTATCATTTTTATGACTATCTCATGGTGGATGACATGACCTGCAGAAACCTGGAACTGATGAAAAACCTGAGAACCGGCACACGGGAAGGGACCCTCCTTGCCATTCTGGATAAAACCATGACCCCCATGGGTGGAAGAATGTTAAAGGAATGGATGAGGTATCCGCTTCTATCAATTCAAGATATTGTTAAAAGACATGATGCCGTTTCCGAGGCAAAATCCTTAATTTCGATCTGCCGCGAACTTCGGCTGGAGCTGGGACGGGTCAGTGATCTGGAACGTCTTGGAAGCAAGGTGGTCATGGGGCATGCCACGGCAAGGGATCTGGTTGCGCTGAAGCAGTCGATTCGATCCTTTCCGGCGATTTCAGCCCATCTGGCCGGGTTGACTTCAACCCTGTTTCAGTGGGATGAAACGCCTGATCCCCTTTTTGAGCTGGCGGATCTGATTGAGAGAGGGATTAGGGAAGATGCCCCTCTTTCGCTTCATGAAGGTGGACTCATCAAACCCGGGTTTAACAGGGATCTGGATGAACTGATCCGCCTTTCCCGGGATGGAAGATCCTTTCTGGCAGGACTTGAAATTCAGGAGCGGGAGGCTACCGGGATTCAATCCCTTAAAGTGCGTTACAACCGGGTATTCGGATATTATATCGAAATCCCCAAAGCGCGATCGGAGTCGATTCCCGGACATTATATCCGGAAACAGACCCTGGTCAATGCGGAACGGTTTATCACTGAGGAGCTTAAAGCCTTTGAACATAAGGTGTTAAGCGCCCAGGAGCAGCGGGCTGCCCTGGAATTCGAGCTCTTTGAAACAATCCGGAAGGCAGCCATGGAAGAGAATTCCAGGATTCAGAGGATGGGCGCATTTCTGGCAAGGATCGATGTCCTGACCGCCCTGACTCATGTGGCGGATTCGAATCGGTATGTGAGACCTGAAATCAACACCGAAGGAAAGATCGACATCGAAGACGGCCGGCATCCGGTGGTGGAGAAGATGATCGCCGGGGAGCGGTTTATTCCCAATACGGTCCGGATGGATCCCATGGAGAATCAGATTCTGGTGGTGACCGGACCCAACATGGCAGGAAAGTCAACCATTTTAAGACAGGTGGCGCTCCTGGTGCTGATGTCCCAGATGGGCTCTTTTGTTCCGGCGCTCAGGGCATCCATCAGCCTCACCGACAGGATCTTCACCCGGGTGGGGGCTTTGGACAACCTCTCCCAGGGGCAGAGCACTTTTCTGGTGGAGATGGAGGAGACGGCAAATATTTTGAATAATGCCACGGAGCAGAGCCTCGTCATCATGGATGAGATCGGCCGGGGGACCAGCACCTTTGACGGGCTGAGCATTGCCTGGGCGGTGGCCGAATACCTGCATGATCTGAATGGAAAAGGAGTGAAAACCCTTTTTGCAACCCATTACCATGAATTGACCGAACTGGCGAAAACCAAATTACGGCTGAAAAACTATAACGTGGCGGTCAAGGAATGGAATGATGAGATTATTTTTTTAAGAAAACTGGTGGAAGGAGGGACCAACCGGAGTTACGGGATTCAGGTGGCCAGGCTTGCCGGTGTTCCGGATCCGGTGATCCGAAGGGCAAAGACGATTCTGGCAAAAATCGAAAATGGAGAGTTCGGGATGATCGAGGTTTCCAGAGCCGGGCGACCGGCCGGAAAAGAGCCGGCCCAGCTTCATCTCTTCAAGGCTCCGGCCCATGCGGTTCTTGAGCGGATCAGACGCACGGATCTGATGAAAATGACGCCCATCGATGCCATGAATCTCCTCCATGACCTCAAACAGACCGCAGAACAGATGGGCGAGTGACAGGAGATGGAGTTCAGATGAAACTGAGAAATCAATGGGTTTGCCTGCTGATCTGCGGTATGGTGATGATGGGAATCCCCGGAAGCGCAGGCGCCCAGAGGCCTGAAGACAAGTTCCATTCGGCTGAAGCCTGTTATGAGCGGTTAAAGAATGATCCGGTCCGTGTCAAATACCGGCACAACTGGCTCATGTGCATCGACCGGTTCACGGATGTCTACCAGGAGAATCCGTCAGGAGCCTGGGCAGCGGCCGGGCTTTTTCATGCGGCGCACCTGTATGAGGAACTTTATAAACGCTCCCAGAATCCGTCGGACAGGCATGAAGCCGTTGATCTCTATCAGCGGATTTTAAAACGTTTTCCCAGAAGTTCTTATTCTCGGAAGGCGGCTCTGGCCTTGGAAGGGCTGAATTCCAGGAAAGGGGAACCCCCGAAGGAAGAGGTTCGGGGAAAAGAGGCTGAAATTAAAAAAGAGCCGGATCGTGCCAATTCCATTACGGGAATCCGATTCTGGTCCAACCCCACCTATACCCGGGTCGTGGTGGATGTTTCCGAAGAAGTGGGATACACCTACAAGCTCCTTGAAAAAGATCCCACTCTGAACAGACCCCGCAGGCTTTACGTGGATCTGGAAAAAACCCGCCTGGAAAAAGATATTACGAATGTGGTTCCCATCCATGACGACCTGTTGAGCGAAGTGCGGGCCGGTCAGCATCAGCCGGATCTGGCCCGGGTGGTGGTGGACATCA
>JBFMEI010000207.1:0-4326 GCA_040753295.1 Thermodesulfobacteriota bacterium
ATGACATGGTTCACCAGTTTAATGATGGGGGCGTCGCTGGTATCGTCCAATAGATCGGCGGTATCTTCGATTTCGCTGATAATGGTTTGTCCGTTGGTTTCCATATCCTGAACCAACTGCTCCGCAGAATCCCGGCAAAGGTCATAAGACATGTTGATTGCAGAGAGGATGGCGTTTCGAGTGGAAAAGACGATAGTGAATTCCTTCATTCCCATAATTTTAGCCAGGTCATCGAGAGGCTGGAATGCGTCTAATCCATGGATGGCGATAACGTAATTTTCCTTAAGTCCTTCCGTTTTGGGCTCTGCTCCGTGGGCATGAGCATTTAGGGAGGGGGGAGTCCGGATCAGAAGCGGAACCAGAATATATTTTTTCAGATATTGGATGGGGAGAAACCGGGTGACATCCGTGCAGATATTTTCAAACGGAAGTTCAGGCCAGAAAGGGATATTATAGGCCATGCCCATGGCCTGAAGCATCTGATTTTCAGAAATCACTTTTTTCTGGAAGAGGATCTCTTCAAGGCGTCCTCCTTTTTTTTGTCGAATCTCGAAAGCGTCCTGAAGATCCTCTTCCTTGACCTGAAAATGGTTTTTGAGTATTTCGTTTAATTGGTCCTTCATTCTTCAGGTTTCTTTACCTAAAATGACCGTTTTAAATCATGACAAAGAAGTTAAAAATAATAAATTCACATGGATATCACAACAAAAGAGTATTTCCAGACATACCCGACAGGCATCACGATTTGTTTTAAGAATGTCGTTATTTGAAACCCTTTGGGATTGTCGAGTTAATTTTGCCCTCCTCGATTCGAGGAAACTCTCCTTTTTTCTGATTTAAAATCTGTTCCGCCTCTGTCGGGCTGTTGACCACATGAGGGGTCAGAAAAATGAACAGATTTGTTTTTTCGTTTTCCTTTGCCATGTTTCTGAAAATCCATCCGGCAACCGGGATGTCTCCGAGACAGGGAATCCGGTATTCCGTTTTGGAAAACGCCTGGTCGATGAGACCTCCGATGACCACCGTATTCTTATCCCGGACAATCACGGTGGTGTCAATGGTTCTCTTTAAAGTTGTAGGCCGGAAATCGGTTGAAGATTCAAGCTTGCTGATCTCCTCTGAAATATTCAGGCGTACGAGACGTTCTTTGCTGATATGAGGGGTGATTTTCAGAGTGATTCCGACATCCTTGTATTCATAAGTGCTGTAGGTTTCATTGGCGGATGTTGTTCCTTCTTTGGTCTGATAAGGAATATTTTTTCCAATGGTGATCTTTGCTTCCTGATTGTCTGTAGTGAGGATTTGAGGGGTTGAAAGGATATGAACATCCTTTTCTTTTTTATATGCATTGATTAAGGCTGCGATATTTGGGAAGTAGATATTTCCGATTTTTATGGTTTCAAAAATACCCAATGTAAATCCGGGCGGAAACGGTTTTGTGGGAATGCCGGTATCCGGATCCAGAGGAGGAATTTTGTTGAACCCACCCCCTCCGAATCCACCCCCGCCTCCGCGAAAGGTTCCATCGTCGTCCAATCTTCCGCCGAATACACTCCATTCGGTTCCGAGCTCGAAATCCTTTTCCACATTGACTTCCATGATGAGGCATTCGATAAATACCATGGATCTGGGAATATCCAGTTTTTGGATGATCTCGACCAGTGCGGTAAAATCATCAATGTCTCCACGGATGATGAGACTGTTGGTCGCCTTGTCCGGGGTTATGGCGACTTTATCCGAGACGCCGGGAGATTTTCTCTGGAGCAGCGGTTTTGCAGGATCGGGTTTTTCCTCTTTTTCCGGAATTTCCTGCAGAACTTTGGCGATTTCTTCCGCCACTGCGTTCTCCAAATAGTAGACATGTATTTTTTCTTTTCCCTTCGGAACTTCCTTATCCAGGAGTTCGATCAGGTTTTTGATTTTTATGGAGTCATTTTCACTGGCAAGAATAATAATGGAATTGGTTCGTTCATCCGCAACTAGTTTGACATCCCGTTCCATACTCAATTTCTGGGGTCCTGGAGGAGTCTTAAATACCGATTCGACGGTTTTAACGAGTTTTTCGGCATAGGAATATCTCAGGGGGATGACGGAGATTTCTCGACCGATTCCGGTGATATCGACGGCATTGATGATCTGAAGAAGTCGTTTGATGTTTGAATGCACATCAGTAATGATTAGAGTGCTGGTGGGAGGATAGGAAAGTAAAACACTGTTTTTGGAAATCAATGGGGAGAGAAGACGTTTGATTTCTTCAGGGTCGGCATATCGAAGCGGAATGATTTGAGTTACGACCCGATCGTCCGGAGAGGCGATATCTTCCTTGAGCTTGGTTTCGATGCTCTTTGTTCTCACGTCGGTGGATGGAACAACTTTAATGATTTCTCCGGCTGAAACGGTTGAGTATCCATGGACTTCCAGGACGGATTCAAATACGGCCATAGCCTCCTTCAGAGAAATTTTGCCCGGCGAGAAGATGGAAACTTTCCCTTTAACCCGCTCATCAACAACGAAGTTTTTCCCGGTCAGCTGGCTGATAAATTTGATGAAGACCGGAAGATCCACATTATTGAAATCGATCGAGACGTTCTGCTCTTTTTCCCCCTGATTGACTTTATTCGGACCTTCTGCCGGCGCTACGGGCGAAACCTGGGAAAAGACGGAAAGGGGCAGAGAAGCCGACAGAATGGCCGTGACGGTGAAAAGAAGAAGGAACAGAAAAGAGCCGGTTTTTTGTGATGCATCATTGGGTTTTATCATTTTTTCTCATCACCTTATGCGATTAATTCAACCTAAATTGATTGTTTTAAATAATGACAAGGAAGTTTAAAATTATAAATTCAAACGGATATCCTAAATAAGAGTCTTTCCAAACATACCCATAAGGCGTCACAATCTTTATTTAAAGAATGTCATTGTTTAAAACCCTATGGGATTCTCGATTTCCCCGAACCTGCTGCGTTATCGGGTACTGGGCATACTACAGTATCGCCCAGCACCCTCTTCCTTGCATCTTCAGGAAACTCAACAATCGCTCAATTTAGGTTCAACTTTAAAAAACCTCAATTTTGTAAAAAGTTTTTATTCGACCTGATAGGAAATGACCTCGGTTTTCCCAAGTCTTTTGATTTCGATTGCCACGTTTTTTGAGGACTTGATGCTTTCATAGAGCTTGAGTGCATCGTCCACGGATTCGATCCTTTTCCCGTCGACTCCGGTAATGATATCTCCATTTCGAATTCCCATCTTGCTGAAAATGGAATCCGGGGCAATCCCGCCAACGGCCAGTCCTTCAGGCTGTCCGTTCAAGAAATGAGGTCTGATGTTGATCTGAGTCATGAGTTCGCTGAGGTTTTGCACCGCTCCCTCGATCTGGCTTCTTGAAAGAGTGACTTTATGGTCTGAAGGCAAATGGACCGGTTCCGGAGCGGTCGATACAATTCGCATTCCCTGAGACTGGGGTTTGACTTCTTCGATGCTGAGAACTTCATCCTTCCCATCAACACTTAAGATGACCTTGTCTTTCAGAATCATTTTAAGTGTTGCATTTTGAAGAGTCTGTCCAAGAGTATACAGGGACTGATGTCTGGTCACAGGATCTTCAATAATGGCAAATCCTTTTCCCGCGCCGAATATCGCCGTTCCCCATAGTTTGAGGTTGAGCGCCGTCGGCCGGAGTTTATCGACCTGAAGTGTCTTGGAAATTTTGCTTTCTGCAAATCTGGTTTGAAAAAGATCCCGATCGGTAATCGGCTTATAAAACGAAACAGGCGGAGGAAGGTCATTATTCGAGAATTTCTCCATCGGGGCAGAGGGCATCGAACCGGGATGGCTGTCGAATTGAGAGAGGGCGATGAGATAAAACAGGCTGACACCAAAATAGGCGGTAACCGAAATTAACAGCAGGTTGATGATCATCAGGTACCGTTTCATGATAAAGAAACTGTTCCTAAGAAGATTCGAGTGAAAAATTGGGTTTATTCAACGTCCCGCTGATTTTAAACGAAATCAGGTTCTGCTCGCTCTTATTCATGGAAAAAAGAATCGCACCGGCTTCTTTTCCCAAGCCGGCGATCAAAAGATGATGAGGCTTTACTTTGCCGTAAAGGTTCAAGACGCTTTTGCCGATCTCCTGATTTAATAATATGGACCCTGAAATGCGGCCGTCCAGTTGAGGACCTTTAAAAAAGCATTGCCGGATCATGAGTGTCTGACTCTGATATTTCAGTTCGGTGTCAACGGATTTGAACTGCAAGGAACCGAGCGTCATCCATGGTGGATCCAGTTCGGTTTTAAAATCGGATGCGCTGAGAGTGGCTGTGAGAA
>JBFMEI010000208.1:0-4320 GCA_040753295.1 Thermodesulfobacteriota bacterium
AGGCCACAGCCCATATCTTAAATCATGCAAGGATCGATTTTGGGATTCTGGGCGTAAAGGAGAATTGCTGCGGAGAAAGCATCCGGAAGGCCGGAGATGAGGAAGCGTTTCGACGTCTGGCCAAAGAAAATATCAAAACATTCATTGATCATGGAGTGAAAAAAATCCTTGTTTCCTCTCCTCATTGTTATCATACCTTCAAGAACGAGTATCCTGAGTTCAGGGTAAATTTTGAAGTCGTTCATATCACCCAATATCTGTTTGAACTGATCCGGGATGGAAAAATTCAAATCTCACGGGAATATGGAAAGAAAGTGGCATATCATGACCCTTGCTACCTGGGGCGACATAACGGCATTTATAATGAACCCCGGGAGGTTTTAAGGAAAATATCGGGTCTGGAGTTTGTTGAGATGCCCGAATCGATGAAAGAGAGTCTCTGCTGCGGCGGAGGCGGCGGCAGGATCTGGATGGAGACCCGGAAGGGGGAAAGGTTCTCGGATATCCGGCTGGAGCAGGCTGTTCATGCAGGTGCAGCGGTTCTGGCAACCGCATGCCCTTACTGCATCGCCAATTTTGAAGACAGCCGATTGAACCGGGAAGGCGGCGAAACCATCGAGGTCAAGGATATCACGGAAATTGTGGCCGAAGTGATTTAAGGTTGTTGCTTTTTCACGAGTAGAGACGCTCCACGCACAACAGAATACGACGAGGGATTTAAAAGTGGAAAATGAACAGTTGGTAAAAGAGCAGGTTGAGCAGCTTTGCAAAAACTTTGAAGAGGGAAATTTCGGAGATGTCATGGTGGTCGGAGGCGGGATCAGCGGGATTCAAGCCTCTCTGGATCTTGCCGCTGCAGGGTATAAGGTTTATCTTGTCGAAAAATCACCTGCCATCGGCGGCCATATGGCTCAGCTTGACAAGACCTTTCCGACCAACGACTGCTCCATGTGAATTCTCTCGCCCAAACTGGTCGAGGTCGGCCGGCATCCCAATATCGAAGTTTTTACCTATACGGATGTAAATACCGTCGAAGGTGCAGCAGGAGACTTTAAAGTCACCCTGATCAGAAAACCCCGATATGTCATTGAAGAGAGATGTACGGGATGCACCACCTGTGTGGAATACTGTCCGATTCAGTATCCCGATCCATTCAATCAGGAAATATCAAACAATAAAGCCATCCACATATACTTTGCCCAGGCAGTTCCTCTCATCACATATATCGATCAAACCTGCATCTATCTCAAAGAAAAGAAGTGCCGCATCTGCGAAAGCGTCTGTCAGAAGGGTGCCATTGACTTCAAGCAAAAGCCGGAAAAGGTGGAGCTCAACGTCGGTGCGATTATTTTGTCTTTAGGCCTTGAACCTTTTGATCCCAAAGCCAGAAATGCATATGGTTACGGCAAGATGCAGAACGTGGTGACGAGTATGGATTATGAGCGGCTTCTCTGCGCCACAGGGCCTTACGAAGGGGAAATCTTGAGAGCTTCGGACAAGAAGCATCCCCGGAAGATTGCATGGATTCAATGCGTCGGCTCCAGACGGGTTACTCCTGGGGATAACAGCTACTGCTCAGCCGTATGCTGTACCTATACTCAAAAGCAGGTCATCTTGACAAAAGATCATTATTCGGATGTGGAATGCACCATTTTCCACAATGATATCCGTTCATACAGCAAGGATTTCGAGCGGTTTTATCAAAGAGCGGAAAGCCTTCCCGGGATTCGATTCATCCGGAGCTATGTATCGGTGGGAAGAGAGATACCGGAAACAAAAAATGTCACGATTCGATACGCCACCGATCAGGAAGGGGTCAAGGAGGAAGAGTTTGAAATGGTGGTCTTGTCAGTGGGGCTTGCCCCGCCTGTCGATGCAGGCGATTTGGCAGAACGGTTCGGCATCGAACTCGATCCCCACAACTTCTGCAAAACCAATCCATTGAGACCACTCGAGACCTCGCGACCGGGGATATTTGTGAGTGGTGCATTCCGGGGGCCCATGGATATTCCGGAATCGGTCTTTTCCGCCAGCGGAGCGGGATCCCAATGCGGAGAAGTGCTGAACCATCGACGGGGGAAGCTTACCCGGGAGAGAACCTATCCTACGGAAAAAGATGTATTTCATGAGGAACCGCGGATCGGAGTCTTTGTCTGTCATTGCGGGGCGAATATCGGAAGAGTCGTGGATGTTCCTTCCACAGTCGAATATGTGAAGTCATTGCCGAATGTGGTGTTCGCCAAGGAACAGCTCTTTTCCTGTGCGACGAATTCCGCCAAAGAGATCACGGATATGATCAAGGAAAAAGGCTTAAACCGCGTGGTGGTTGCGGCCTGTTCTCCCAGGACTCTGGAGCCGTTGTTCCGGGATACTCTCCGGGAGGCGGGAATCAATCAATACTACTTCGACATGGCGAATATCCGCGAGCACTGCTCCTGGGTTCATTCCAAGGAAAAGGAAGAGGCGACCCGAAAGGCAAAAGATATCACGCGGCTTTCCGTGGCCCGGGCCTGCCATCTGGAGCCGCTTAAGGAAATCGATCTTCCGGTCAATAAAGCGGCGCTGGTGGTCGGCGGAGGAATCGCCGGTATGAACTGCGCGCTTTCCATCGCCAACCAGGGACATGAGGTTTATCTGGTGGAAAAGGATAAAGACCTGGGAGGAATGGCAAGAAAGATTCATTCAACGCTGGATGGACTGGATGTTCAACAGTACTTGGCGGATCTCAGACGGAAAGTCTATCAGCACCCATTGATCCATGTCTATCTGGAGGCCACAATAACGGAAGCCACCGGCTATATCGGAAATTTCGAAACCAAAGTAAAATCGGAACGGGGAATTTCGGAAATAAAGCATGGGGCAACCGTCATTGCAGTCGGTGCAGATCAATACAGACCCGCCGAATATCTTTATGGAAAAGACGATCGCGTCCTGACCCTCCTGGAGCTGGAAGAAAAAATCGCGAAAAGAGATGAAGGACTGATTCCCTCTCAAAGCCTGGTCATGATCCAATGTGTGGGGTGCAGGCAGGAAGATCGAAACTACTGCAGCCGGATATGCTGCGGTCAAGCCGTAAAAAATGCCCTGAAGCTCAAAGAGATTAATCCCGGGATGGATATCTATATCCTCTATCGGGATATGATGACATACGGGTTTTCTGAGGAGTACTATCGGGAAGCATCGAATAAAGAAATCAAGTTTATCCGGTATGAGGCCAAGGATAAACCCCGGGTGGAAGCGGTTCAGGACGAAGGCCGGGAGGTTCTCAAAGTCACCCTATCCGATCCGATTCTGGGACAGGAACTGGTGATCAGCCCTGATTACATTGCTTTGGCTGCTGCGGTTATCCCTTCTGAAGGAAGCAGGGATCTATCCCAACTGTTTAAAGTTTCCCTGGGGCCGGATGAGTTTTTCAAAGAAGCTCATGTCAAATTAAGACCGGTTGAGTTTGCAACAGACGGGATATTCCTTTGCGGATCAGCGCATTATCCCAAATATATCCCGGAAACGATTAATCAGGCTTACGGAGCTGCCGGCCGGGTATTAACCCTTCTCTCCAACGATATCGTCACTGTCTCCGGTTCGGTCTGCACGGTCAATGAGAGAAAATGCATGGGGTGCGGGGCATGTATCGACGCCTGTACCTATGGTGCCATCGAGTTCCGCGAGACAAGGCAGGGAAAAAAAGCGGTCGTCAACCCTGTGCTGTGCAAAGGAGACGGCCTGTGCAACGCCAAATGTCCCACTGGAGCGATTTCACTTAAGCATTTTACAGATCAGGAGCTTTTCAGTCAGATCGATGCGGCAGTGGGAGATGTATAGAGATATCCGAACGGTTGATCCTGAATAGTAAACAGAGGAAACAGGAAGAAATGACAACAGGGCTTAAATTTAAACCGAAGATATTAGGGTTTGTCTGCCATTGGTGAGCGTATGGCGCTGCCGACCTGGCTGGAGTTTCCAGACTTCAATATACGACGGATGTGAGACTGATTCGGGTGATGTGTTCCGGGAGGGTGGATCTTGAGTTTATCCTTAAATCATTCCTGAATAAAATGGATGGAGTCTTTATCGGAGCCTGTCGCCTCGGAGAATGCAATTACGTGACCCATGGAAACTATCATACATGGAACATGGTGCTTCTGTGCAAAGAGATCCTGGAGTACCTGGGGCTCAACCCGGAGCGGCTTCGAATCGAATTCATGTCTGCCGGCGAAGGGATCCTTTTTACTGAAGTGATCAACGAATTCGGCAAAAAGATCGAAGCGCTTGGGCCCCTTGGAAAGGTCGAAGGACTCGATGACACCGTATTGCAATCCA
>JBFMEI010000209.1:0-4314 GCA_040753295.1 Thermodesulfobacteriota bacterium
TGGTTGGTATAGCTGGCATCATGTCCGGCACCGCTGACCATGCGCATGGCTGGATATCCGAGAGACTGCGCGGTATCCAAAACACGCTGGACGAGTTTTTCATCAAAGGGAGAATGCCCGACACGCCAGGTCTCTTCCAACCGGATGGGGCAGCCGTGCTTGTTGGCGATACCTTCAAAATCATTTCGCAGGCGCTCCCATGCATTTATCGCATGGGTATCATCCCAGGAGCGGATATCCACGGTAAAGTGAACGTGATCCGGGATGATATTCCGGGAATTGGGATGATTCTGGATTTCTCCCACAGTGGCCACCATGTTTCCCCCCATCCTATCAGGAAGTTGATTCACCGCCAAGATCATCTCCGCAGCACAGACAAGTGCATCATGACGGCCGGCCATGGGTGTGGGACCCACCTGATTGGCTTCACCCTCAAGATATACATCATACCAGTGCAGGCATAGGATCCCTTTCGGTGCTCCGATGATTTTTGAATTTCTTTCGAGAAGGGGACCCTGTTCGATATGGAGTTCATAGTAGGAATGAACCGGAAACCGGCGGCATGGGACAGACCCTTTATATCCGATCCGGATCAGTTCATCTTCAAACCGCTTCCCGGCAATGTCCCGGCGGTCATAGACCCAATCCCGTTTCAAGGCACCCGACCATACGCCGGAAGCCACCATGGCCGGAGCAAATCTAGACCCTTCTTCATTGGTCCAGTCAACGATGATAAACGGCCGTTCGGTCATGATATGGTTTGAATGCAGGGTGCGCATGACTTCAAGGGCACCCATTACCCCAAGGATTCCATCAAACCGGCCTCCTTTGGGTTGGGAGTCGATATGAGATCCGCTCATTACCGGAGGAAGGGCGTTGTCTTTCCCTTTCCGAAGTCCGAAAATGTTTCCCATCTCGTCAACGGTGACTTCACACTCAAGCTCCTTGAGCCTTCGGATAAAAAGATCTCTTGCCCGTTTATCCTCATCCGTAAGGGTAAGCCGGTGCACTCCTCCCCGTGGAGTTGCTCCGATGGCCGCCATTTCTTCCAGAAGAAAACGAAGGTGGGCCCCATCCACACGAAGTCTGTTCTGATCCATATACCCTCTCCTCTCCTTATCTTTGGTGTGGAAAAGAAGAAAACATGTCCTGGAACTTTTTTCAAGCTTTTCTGTCATTACCACCAGAGAAATATAATCAAGTCGCAAAGGAGAAGAATGAGATGAAAACCTTAATCCTGATCGGAATCACCATCTTTATTTCAATCGGATGTCTCTTTAATTACACTCTTTTCCGGCTCTGTGCAGATGGGTTGCACATTTATCCTCAATTTGCCTTGATCATTATGGAAAGGTCGGGTTATGATTTGAAGTTATGAATGGAATCTGATTCTTGAAAGATTCAGATGGAAGATTGATATGAAGGAAGGGAAAAGTGATGGAGAATCTGGTGATACAGGATTTTTATCCGGATGATATTGCGGTTTGTTATGGATGCGGCCGTCACAATCCTCAGGGATTGCACATCCGGACCGAATGGAATGGAACAGAAGGGGTATTCCGCTTTACACCCAAACCCTATCACACGGCATTTCCGGGCGTTGTCTATGGCGGTCTGATTGCAAGTCTTATCGATTGCCACAGTATCGGTACGTGCGTTGCCGCGGCTTATGAGGCTGAAGGGAGAGGCCCGGGAACCGAACCGGAGATTACTTTTGTGACAGGAAATCTGAATGTCACTTACCTGCACCCGACTCCCATGAATACCGAGCTGCTTCTCAGGGCAAAAGTCAGGGAGCAGAAAGAGAAAAAAATCGTGGTGACCTGTTCGCTCTTTGCAGAGGATAAAGAGTGTGCTCGAGGCGAGGTTGTGGGAATACGGGTTCCCTCGCGCAGAAATAGGCTTCAGGACCGTTAGATGGAACCGACTCTCGATGGAGTAAATTTGAACCCGGCATCGAAAATCCGGCCGGCCTCTACCCTGATTCTGGTAAAGGATCATTCGGGAAAGATTGAGGTAAATCTGGTGAGGCGAAGCGAAAAGAGCGGATTTATGTCGGGAAAGTATGTTTTCCCAGGTGGAACGGTTAACGAAATAGATCGGATGGATCACATTTGGAGAGAAAAATTAGATCTCTCTCCCCAAATGATCATGGAGCGGCTGGGAGGAGGGCTTGATCTCGAAGAGATCATTGCCTATGGGATTTCTTCTATCCGGGAAACATTCGAGGAATCAGGAATTTTTCTTGCAACCCGGAAATCGGGTCAACATCTTTTTGGGGCCGACTCTAGTGGATTGGAGTCGGACGCTTCTCCCGATTGGCTTGAAAAGGCGATTCAATTCGAATCATCTGTCCTGCAGTTTTCAAGGCTTTATCGGTGGTCGCACTGGATCACCCCCAAACTCATGCAGAAGCGGTATGATACCCGGTTTTTCCTTTCCATTGTTCCTGAAAAGACCTGCTGCCGGCCGGATTCTGTAGAAGTTACCGAGAGTATCTGGATTGCTCCGGAAGATGCCTTGCAGGGGAACCTGACAGGCGAAATCCCCCTGAGTCCTCCGACCCTGGTGACCCTTCATGAACTGTTGAAGTTCCGGAATATCTCTGAATTACAGAAGGAGATCGAGGGGCGAAGCTGGGGCGCCCCCATTTTTCCCAGGATGGTTCTGATGGATAACGGATCCGTTATACTCGAGCCCTGGGATCCGGAATATGAAAATGAAACCATTCTCATCAATAGAGAGCAATTGGAGGAATCGATACTGCCCGTGGGTTTTCCTTTTTCAAGGATCTGGAATAACGGAGAGGTGTGGCGGCCGGTATCGGCTTGAACCGTATTCCCGCGACGGATGGAGGTAATGAGTCATGGCAACAGATCCCAAGATCGGATTTAAAATTACCGGAACGATCATCGATGTCAAAGGCGAATGCAGCGCCGGACATCAGATTGGAAACAGTTTTAACCTCAGTTGTCATAACCCGGGAGGGTTATGCGGATATTTCTATCATGACCTTTTCCCGAGTCTTTCCACTTTCCAGTTTGGGGGAAGCATGCCCTGGTGGAAAGGAGATGTGATCGAAGTCCGGTGCCCGGATTATCAGAATGCGGTAACCATGAGACTGACGCGTTCAACCTGGGAATAAGAGCCGACCGGACGGCACTTTAAAAAAAATGAAGGAGATCATTATCCCCAAGGAGAAAGCGGTATTCTGGCTGGATAAGAACGGCCGCTGGCATAATCAGCATGGAGAGTTCGAGCATAAAAAAATCATCGATTATTTTCACCGGTCGATTCAACGGGATGAGTCCGGATACTATCTGGCCCAGACCCATGAAGATCAGATTGAAAAAGTCTATTTCCCGTATGAAGACACCCCGCTTTTTGTCTTTGATGTGATTCCGGATAAAGACCGAATCATTCTGGTATTGAATACAAAAAGAGAAATTCTGCTTGATCCCAAGACCCTTGCGGTGAGGGATGACGCACTATATGTTCTGGAACCTGATTTGCGGATCAAATTTACAGATCGAGCCTTGATGAAATTATCCGACTATCTGGAATTTAAGGACGGGCTTTATTTCATTAAATTGAATGGAGAACTGAATCCTATTCCCGAATTGGTTTAGAACCCGTGATTTGGCCGTTTTTCTGAAAGCTTCGGATGTAATCTCTGACATAATGGGGCATCCGCCCGGCTTTCAGGTAATCCTTGAAATCATCATCAACTTGAGGATTACCGATGTGCCATTTTTCAGATGACAGTTTGAAAATATTATATTCACTGGTATTTAAAACACGGGATAGAAATGAAAGATTTTCCTCTTCACTGAATCGTTTTTTCGAAAAAAAGTATCGATCGATCCGCCAGACAATATCGATGAATACGGCGGCTCCCAAAAACCACGCGACTGTTTCCCATTGAATAATGATGCTCTCTACCATTTTATACCTCCAATCAAAGGATAATCATGTTTTCCGGTTGATCAAGCCGACGGGAAACCGGAACGGTTCATGGTTGCAAGGAAAGGAGATAAATCAATTATGGCCTGATTCTCATCCGGAGCTGATTCTTTCGGTTGATCTTTATGTTTGTATAATACTTTGAACCTGTTTCTCGTCAATTTTCATGCAAGATTCAGATAAAAACCTGTTCGTTCCCATGAGGAAAATCGGATAATTCTGTCATAAAAGGAATAATTATGGTAATTAGAATTACTGGCAGAATAATATTTCAAGCCCGGAAGCCGATTGCAGGATGGACTCTGAATCCTTTCAGAAAAAATTTTCCGTATGCCCCAGGGATTGTTACGA
>JBFMEI010000210.1:0-4309 GCA_040753295.1 Thermodesulfobacteriota bacterium
AGGTCAGACAAAGTCCGGCCGCATAAAGTGAAACGGCATCAAGCGGATTCTTTTTTATTTTCACGCGATAAGAATTCAGGAGCGGTTTTAAATTCCGTTGAAACGCCGCACATTGAATGTATCCCCGGTGGGCTTCGATGCTTTTATTTTCAAACTCCATGATCTCTTTGAATATTTTTCGTGCGGCATGGACTTCTCCAAGGCGAAGGAGATATTTTCCGGAATCGATCGATTTCCGGATGTATCCTTTTCGGGCAAGGATATAGATGGAATCCTCTTCGGAGCGTTCACGGATTTCCGTTTCATAAAGATCAAGGGCTTGCCTGAAGCGTTCCTCTTTATAAAGGATCTCCGCGAGCGCAAACCGGGCGGCGGTGGTCTGGGATGTTTTTACCGGAAACTCTTCCAAAACCTGGGAATAAGCGCTTTTTGCTTTTCCCCATTCGCCGGCTTCGTAAAAAAGGTCGCCGATGCGGGTAAGGGCGCCGATGGAAAGCATGGGGATTCGGATACGATTTTCGTCTGCGATTCTTCTGAGCCTCCGGATCGGATCATCAAGGCTCATATTTTTCTTTTGCGAAGCGGCGATATCCAGCAGGCGCGCCAATGCTTCATTTGACCAAGATTCAACGGTCGGGTATGTTTTTAAAACAGAAAGATAAATCGAATCGACGTCTTCCATCTCTCCGATCCTAAGAAAAACATCCCCTTTAAGGACCATCGCCTGGGCAATCCGGTCTGAAGGGGAAGACGGGTTCGTGATGACGTCATCTAACAGTCGAACCGCAGCATGATAGCCGGATATCCGGCCGGAGTGGTTTAAAAGCAGTTTGGCCGCTTCGATCCGGCCGGCTGCGGCGATAAGAGGATTTTTCCCCCGAATGGATTGTTCAATCCCGGATATGGCTTCCTGCAGAATCCGGGCTTGCTCTGATTCATCGGCTTGAGATCGAATTTTCCGGAGCGATTCGATTACGGTCTCCTGAAGAGCAGAGAGGTCAGCTTCAGGATATTTCCCGGGGTATCTGGTTTGAATCCATTGAAACCATTGAACGGCTTCTTCAGGCCGGTCCATCTTCTGGAATAATTCACCGATGCGATAAGCCGCCGGAGCTGCAAAATTCCCGCCGGCGGAGTGGATTTCCAATACCCGCATATGGGCCGCAAGAGTGATAAACGGATCCTGAGAGTAGGCGACGGAAATTCGAGCGGCAAGATCCGCCTGATCCGCAGGATCTATCCGGACCGGAATTTCGCCTTCTTCTGGAAGCAGCCAGGAGTTGCTCACCCCTTTTCGATTGGAGAGAAAATATAATCCCTTTGCTGTGGATACCGGCTGGGAACAGGAGAACCGTGCGGAGGTCAATGGGTAGGGAACCGGAGTTGTTTCATCTGCTCGAATTCTGAATATCGAGGCATTATCCTTTGTATTTATAATCCCGTCCTGGTTGGTGTCATGCGCATGCCGGGCAAAGAGGATATGAGTCCCGTCATGAGACCAGGTGGGGAAAAAATCGGAAAATGATCCCATGGTCATCTGCCGTATTTTCATGGTCTTCATATCGTAAATGAAAAGATTTCCCGATGGACTCTGATGATAAGTGATAAAGGCGACTTGATTTCCATCCCCGGATATGGACGGAAATGCCGCATCAATGTTGAGGAAAAGGGTCTGAACCGGGGTCGAATTGACAGGAGACTTCCCCGGAGCGATATCGACAAATGCGATTTTCCGATTCGGATCGCCCGGCTGCTTCTGATGAAAGTAGATCCGGGTCCCCTCTCTGGAAAAACAGGGGGCTCCGTCTTCGGTATCTCTCCCGGTCAAACGGTTCGGAGTCGGATCTCTTTCCTGTAAATCAAGAAGATAGATATCTCCTTTGACATCATATCCGGTTCCCACATAAGCCAGAAATCGTCCATCGGAGGAGAGCGCCGGAGAAGCTTCTTCAGCCGGATCCTCTGAAAGGCGCCGGGGAACCAGAACCCGGGCAGGGTCTGCGGATCGGAGCCACAAGTCCGTGAACTTTCCCCGGCGGGCGACAAATACGAGATGTTTCCCATCTCCGGATACCGAAGCATATTCTATCGGGTCAGGTTCTGCCGTAATTTGAATCGGAGGGTTAAGAATAGAAGCATTCGAGACAGCCTGGGACCCTAAGCCGGATAGGGGAATAAAAAAGGAGAGTATAAAAACAGCAGCGGTCATCCAACGGATTGAAGTCGATCGGATCATGGTTTTACCGTCCATCTTCCGTCTTCGTGTTGAATCCGTTCTCCGGGGAGCGCATTTTCAGTATTGAGTTTTCCAAAAATTTCCCTGATTTTCTGATAATCCGAATCCCGGATCTTTTCATTCATGGAGACGACCCGCTGCATGATGATTTCCCTGGCGGCATTGAGCTGGGAAACGACGGATTCGAACTCTTCTTTCGTATATCTTCCGGCAAAAGACTTAAGTTCTTCAGGGATCCCTTCCTGAGACATGGGAAAAGGGGTTAAGAGACCATCTTTGTTTTCCCCAACCCATTTCAGGCGTTTGAAATTCTGAAGATCATCGGCATGAAAAGCCTGGATTTGTAATGCGGAAACCGCATCCTGGTGTTCCCGGCTTTTTTTCTGCGGCGGCCGGATCTTTCCCGAGGAGTCCACGCTCCGGACCGAAGCAAGTAGAAGCATTTCCCGATCCAGGGAATTATAAGTCCCGAGAATCTGGTTTTCCATGGCGGTTCTTTCGCTGAGAACCTCGACCTTCACCTGTGCCAGGGTGCAGCCGAAAAGGAGAATCAGGGTGAGGAATACTCCTGTTTTCATGATCAGTCCTTTCATCGATCCGGAGTCAGAGTCCGACGGGAAGCGGATTGTAAAATTTCGATCACCGGCTGAATCGATATCAGGGTCTTTTCGTAACCGTTCAGGCCCGAAACTTCTGAAAGGTTGAGCCGTTCCACGCTTGGAAGCCTGACGGGTATTCCCTTGACCGTAATCTCCCCGTTCAACGCCAGAATGCCGTTTTTTACGTCCACTTCGATCCATTTCGGCTTACCGCTTCGCAGCATCCGGCGGATCGAAACCATTGTCTCGTTCGTTTCATAAGGATCAAGGATTGAGAGAATCTCCTGCATGGCTTCAGAACCGATGTGGCTGAATTGGAGGTTGAATCCGAGTTCCTGAAATACCTGTTGAAGCCTGATGGACAGCGGGAAAGCGGCTGAAATCCGGCCGCTCAGGGTCATCTCTTCATTCTGGGGCTTTTTACTCTTTTGGTAGAGGAGATTTCTGGGGTTCAAGCCAGAAAATGAAGCGTTCCAGGTCAGGTAAATCTTATTTTCCTTTTCAAAGATCGATCCGGACCCCATGAGGCTTCCTCCAAGAAGATTGGTTTCAAGATGGGTCAACTTCGGGAGTCCGTTTTCAATTTCAAGATCAATGATCCCTTGATGCATTTCAAAGAACCGGAGGGGAGATCCGATTCTGGCCGAGTCGAATGAAAAAGAATGATCGTTGTTGAGTCGTTTCTGCCATTGTCCTGAGAGGGATGCAAGGAGATCAGGCGGTGAGTTGTCCTGATGGTGACGCGCTGAGTTCTCCTTCATGACTTTTACGGATAAGGGGAGTTCTGGAATGGAGCGTGACGGATCAGGGTCGATCAGAAAGATTTTGCTGAAATCGAAATCGGTCTTTAAATTTCTGATACTTAAAAAATCGCCGATGGCGGCATCGAGTCCATGGCTTTGGATCCGGCCTTTCAATTCCACGGAAGCATCAGGTTCAAGAGAAATTTCGCCGTTCAAACGGATGGTTCCGTTAAGATCAATCCCTTTGGCGAATCCGGAAAAAGGCCGGATATTCGAAAGTTCCAAACCCGCCTTTCCCTTTCCTCTGGCCGTATGGAGAAAATGGAACCAGGAGGGTCGATTTTCGGAAAAGAGGAGACCATCAACTCCTCCAAGGGAAAGTTCGAAGCTTTGATTCACCCCGAACGACCGGGCGATAAGTGTCTCTTTCAGGTCCACTCTGCTGAATCCATGATGCTGTCCGGAAACCGTGACCATGACATCGACCGGGTTTGACTTTAACTTCTTCGGCGTTGCATCTACCCTGTTGAAATCGATTTTTTTTATCACAACAGCCCCGCTCATTCTTCCGATTTCAGTTTTGCCGTCAAATCGGTATGTCAGGGGTTCAGAGGTTGAAATCGAGTCGAAAAAAGGGTAGATCCCAGAAGTGGATACGGCACTGGAAGAGATCTTTTCCAATCCAAGCGATACATCACAGTGATCCATATAGGTATTCAATGGAACAGGGC
>JBFMEI010000211.1:0-4300 GCA_040753295.1 Thermodesulfobacteriota bacterium
GAGAAAATGGAAGTGGTTTTAGAAAACCCCTACATTCTGATCAATGAAAAGAAGCTATCCAACATGAAAGACATCATCCCTCTGTTGGAGCAGATTTCAAAAATGGGAAAACCCCTTTTGATTATCGCAGAAGATGTTGAAGGAGAAGCTCTGGCCACCCTGATCGTCAACAAACTTCGGGGGACATTAAAAGTCGCTGCGGTGAAAGCCCCCGGCTTTGGAGATCGGAGAAAGGCCATGCTGCAGGATATTGCCGTCCTCACCGGCGGCCAAATGATTTCAGAGGATCTCGGAATCAAACTCGAGAATGTGACTGTTTCGGATCTTGGGAAGTGCAAAACGATTAAAATCGATAAAGACAATACCACAATCGTCGATGGTGCCGGAAGCAAAAAGGATATCGAAGGACGGGTCAAACAGATCCGGGCTCAAATTGAAGAGACCACCTCGGATTACGACAGGGAAAAACTCCAGGAAAGGCTTGCCAAACTTATCGGAGGTGTAGCTGTCGTGAATATCGGAGCCGCGACGGAAACAGAAATGAAAGAAAAAAAGGCCAGAGTCGAAGATGCTCTGAATGCCACTCGCGCAGCAGTGGAAGAAGGAATCGTCGCCGGCGGCGGTGTGGCCCTGGTCCGGTGTATTGATGCCCTGGAAAAAGTTAAACCCACCGGAGAAGAAAAACATGGGGTTGGAATCCTGAAACGTGCCCTCGAAGAACCCTTAAGACAGATCGCTGTCAATGCCGGATATGAGGGGTCGGTCGTGCTCAATAAGATTCTGGAAGAAAAAGACGATTTCGGATTCAATGCTGCAACCGAAAAGTATGAAAACCTCATGGAGTCGGGCGTCATTGACCCCACCAAGGTGGTTCGGTTCGCCCTCCAGAATGCCGCTTCCGTTGCCGGGCTGATGCTCACAACAGAAGCCATGGTCGCTGAAAAGCCTGAAAAGAAAAAGGAACCGCCCATGCCTCCAGGAGGAATGGGAGACGATATGTACTAACTGATGCATCATTGATCCATCATCCTGTGAAGAGACGGGATATTCTTACCCGTCTCTTCATGTCGAACGACAGCGGCGGATCAATCTCAGAATATTTCCTGCCGCATTTCTTGTTTTTTCACTGGTGTTCCGCTAAACAGATTCTCATGGCAATGGGAATCCTGATGGGTAATGATCTCAACGCCCGTCTTTATGTTTTAAAGATGATAATTCATGGATTAAAGGAGATATTTCAATGGATCTGATCAGGTGGAAAACACATCTTCTTTCCATTTTATCCATTCTGATTATAAGCGGTGGAGTCCTCCCTGCTTTAGGAGCGGAAGGAAAGGTCGGAGAACAAAAACCGGAAAGATGGGTCACCATGGGCGTCGAATACTCCGGCATCGTTGTGCCCAAAGGGGAAGAAGTCAGCATGGATCTGATTCTTCACAATAAAGGACGCACTGATGAAACCGTCATCGTTAAAATCACGGAAAAGCCCAAAGGATGGAAAGCCAGAATCAAAACCTATCGGTTTCTCGTTACCGGAGTTCATCTTCCTGCCGATGACAAGAAAACACTCACCTTTGAGGCAGTTCCCGATAAGGGAGTCGCGCCGGGAGAGTACCGGTTTAAAGTTGAGGCAAAGACCCATGACTCTAAATTTCAGATGAATCAGGAGGTCCTGATCAGTGTTAAAGGAGAAGATGAAAAGGAAAAGGAAGAAAGAGGTGTCAAGCTGACCACATCATATCCGGTGATTCGAGGGCCTTCGGACGCCAGGTTCGAGTTTTCTCTTGAAGTCGACAGCAAACTTGAAAAGGAAGCGGTTTTTGATCTTCTGGCCCAGGGACCGAACGGCTGGGATATTAATTTCAAACCTGCATATGAATCCAAATATATCTCAAGTCTTCGCATCAAAGGAAATCAAAGCCAGACCATCGCGGTTGAAGTCAAGCCCGCGGTCAATTCTCAGGCCGGAGAATATCCGATTCTCATTCGCGTCAGCTCAGGAGATGCAAAGGGAGAAGCAAAATTAACGGTTGCCCTGACCGGGACATACGCCCTTGAAGTGGGAACCGTGAGCGGACTTCTGTCCCTGGAAGCTCGCCAGGGAAAACCGTCAAATTTGTCATTTTATATCAAAAACACCGGATCTGCCGTCAACACCGGAATCAAATTCATGTCGTTTAAACCGGAAAACTGGAAAGTCGAATTCAAACCGGAAATCATTGAAAATATCGAACCTGGCGGCTTGAAACAGGTTGAAATGACCATCACTCCTTATGAAGAAGCTCTCGTGGGCGACTATTCGGTGAGCGTCAATGTCGAAGGAGAAAAGGCAAATAAAGCCATCGAATTTCGAACCACTGTCAAGGCATCTTCGGCGTGGGGATGGGTCGGTGTCGGCATCATCATTGCGGTCATCGGAGGCTTATTCGGCTTATTCAGAGCCATGGGAAGAAGATAACATGAACAGCTCTAAGATCATTGAAACGGTCGAGCTTACCAAGCAATATCATCATGAGACCGCTGTGGATCGGTTAAGTTTCGCCATTAACGAAGGAGAGATTTTCGGGTTTTTAGGACCCAACGGGGCCGGTAAAACCACCACCATTCTGATGCTCATGGGCTTAACTGAACCCACCTCCGGAAGCGCCAGGATCCTTGGACTCGACCCGGTCAGGGATCCCATTCAAATCAAATCAAAAGTCGGCTATCTTCAGGAAAATATGGGGTTTTATCCTGATCTGAATGCGAGACAGATGCTGCGTTTTATCGGGGAGCTGAACGGGATCCCTGACCCGGTATTAACCGGGCGCATTGAAACTTCGCTGGATGCTGTGGGATTGGCAGAAGAAGCGGACAAAAAGATCGGCGCCTACTCACGAGGAATGCGCCAGCGGCTTGGAATTGCCGAACTTCTCATCAAGGACTCTAAAGTGGCGTTTCTGGATGAACCGACACTGGGACTCGATCCGGATGCGACAAACCGCATGATCGACCTGATCAAGAGTTTGTCCGGAAACGGAAAAATGACGATTCTTCTTTCAAGCCACCAGCTCCATCAAATTCAAAAGATATGCCACCGCGTCGGGATTATGATCAAAGGGAAAATGGTTGCCCAGGGATCCATGGATCATCTGGCACAAGAAAAATTCGGAATCGACAAAGAGACATATACCCTTGAAGAAATTTACATGAAATATTTTCAGGAGTCATAGCCGTGAAAGGACTTCGAGCAATCATCAAAAAGGAGCTTTCCGACCATTTCACCAGTTACCGCTTTCTGATTATTTTTTCCCTGATTGCCATGGCCAGTTTAATTACCGCCTACATGGTGGGATTGAATATCCGCCAAGAACTGAAAGAGATCTCCAAGCCCCGATTTGTATTTCTGATGCTGTTCACCTCGTCGGGCGCCATGTTCTCTCTGGTCCAGTTCGTGGCTTTTTTCGGTCCTCTGGTCGGTCTGATTCTTGGATTCGATACCATAAACCGGGAACGCAACCAGGGAACTTTGAGTAAATTACTGGCCCAACCGATTTATCGGGATGTGGTCATCAACGGGAAATATCTTGCGGGCGTCATCCTCATCACGGTCATGATTCTCTCCATTGTTCTGGTGATCACCGGACTCGGGCTTCTGGTCGTGGGAGTAATTCCCGGACCCGAGGAGATCTGGAGAATTGCCGTTTATATCGTTGTCAGCATCATCTATGTATCCCTCTGGCTGGCTGTGGCGATCTTATTTTCAATTCTGTTCAGAAGCACTGCCACTTCCGCTCTGGCCGCTCTTGCGATTTGGATTTTTTTCTCTTTTTTCATCTCCCTGGGAGCCTCCGTACTCGGAAATGCCTTGTCCGGAAACCCGACCGGCGAGGAAGAGCGAACCGAAACCCTTCTCCGGCAGGCCAGAATCGTCAGCATGGTTTCAGTCTTATCCCCAATGGCGCTTTATTCGGATGCGACCGCAGCCATCATTGATCCCAGGCGTAAATCGACCCGTTCGATTGTTGCGGTCGGCCCTCTTGAACAGATTTCAATGTCGAGATTTTCAGGGCCGCTTCCGCTGGCTCAAAGCATCCTGGTGGTCGCCCCATACCTGATTACCCTCGTTGCCCTTACGGTGATATGTTTTGCCGTTTCGTATGTTGTTTTTATGAAGCAGGAAATCCGGTCTCTTTAAGACGGTATATTTTAATTTTTACTTGAGCTTTTTTCTAAAGGATCTTAAAACAGATCCATTCGAAAAAACCGGTTTGGAGGTGCGGTGAAAACCAAAATCATCACCTTTTTCCTTTTCCTTTTC
>JBFMEI010000212.1:0-4282 GCA_040753295.1 Thermodesulfobacteriota bacterium
CGACACTCACACTTGAAGGGCTGAGGATTATCAGCGAAAGTCAATCGGAGAATTCCTGAGAAAACGGACGTCCGCTTCGAATTACTCGGAGGAGTCGAGTCCGAATGCGCTATGAAGCGCTCTGACGGCAAGTTCGGTATATTTTTCTTCAATGACGCACGAAACCCGGATTTCGGATGTGGTAATCATCATGATATTGATATTTTCTTTGGATAGAGCCGAAAACATCTTTGCCGCGACACCGGAATGACTCCTCATCCCGACGCCGGTGATTGAAACCTTGGCGATACTTTCATCTCCGAAAACATCTTCTGATCCGATTTCCCCGGCGACTTTTTTTGCGATTCCCAGAGCTTCCCGGTAGTTGCCGCTCGGGACGGTGAAGGTCAGATCTGTTTTTCCCTCGGTTTCCGGATTTTGAATGATCATATCCACCACGATTCCGGCATCTCCGATGGGCCCCAGGATTTTTGCAGCAATCCCCGGTTTGTCAGGCACTTTTTTCAAGGTGATCCGGGCTTCGTTTTTACTTGATGTCACACCGGTGACGACAACGCTTTCCATATCCTGATCCGGATTGATGACCATGGTTCCTTCCTCCTCGCTGAATGAAGATCTGACATGTACCGGGACATGATACTTTTTTGCAAATTCAACTGAGCGGATCTGAAGCACCTTTGCTCCCAAACTCGCCATTTCAAGCATTTCATCATATGAGATTTTTTTAAGTTTTTTGGCTTTCTTGCAGATATTCGGATCCGCGGTATAAACACCGTCGACATCCGTGTAGATTTCGCAAACCTCTGCTTTCAGGGCGGCTGCAATGGCAACTGCCGAGGTGTCTGAACCTCCGCGTCCCAGGGTGGTGATGTTCCCATCCGGATCACACCCCTGAAATCCTGCCACCACCACGATATGGTGCTGCTGAATCAATTCGCGAATCCGGGTGGCGCCGATCCCCAGAATTCTGGCGTTTCCGAAGGTTTTATCGGTGACGACCTCCGCCTGGTGTCCCAGCAGGGACATGGAAGGGTAATTCATGGATTTCAGCATCATGGCCAGAAGTGCCGCGGTGGTTTGTTCTCCGGTTGCCAGCAGGACATCGAGTTCCCGTTTGTCCGGCATTCCGGTAACCTGATTGGCCAGTTGAATCAGCCCATCCGTAACCCCGGCCATGGCTGAAAGGATTACAACAATATCATTCTGCTGATCAAAGCGTTGAACCACCCGTCGGGCGACATTTCGAATTCGATCCAGGTTCGCCACCGAAGTTCCGCCGAATTTCATGACAATCAATCCCATTGCAGTGCCTATTCCTCCCCAAGTCTATGTAATATCTTTAAAGATCGATCTCCATATCCGGTCAATGTGATGAATCGGGAATCATCATTAATGATTTCGAGACGAACATGAATATGATCTCCAAGAGTTTTTTGATCGATCCGATCCGCCCATTCAATGGCTGCTACGCCTCCCTTTTCAAGAATCTCTTCAAGGCCGATCCCTGCAATCTCGGCGTATCGTTCGAGCCGATATAAATCAATATGAAACAGGAAAATCCGTCCCGGATATTCATGGATTAACGCAAAGGAAGGGCTTGTCACATCATCTCCGTCGATTGTCCCAAGCCCGTCTGCAATCCCTTTAACGAATACGGTCTTCCCGCTCCCCAGGCCTCCCGTCAATGCGATGACGGCATCCGTTTCAATCAGTTCTCCAAGCCTGCGGCCGGTCCGGCGGGTTTCTTCTGCTGAATCGGTTTTTATCCGGATCACTTTCCGGCCATTACCTTTCGGATTTGTTCCGGTACGGCTTCCATAACCTCCGAGGCTAAAAAGCCGATCGGCCCCCGACGCTCCGCCAGAAGGTCCGCGGCTGCTCCATGCAAATAGACTCCCGCACAGGCAGCTTCCCATGGGAGATATCCCTGGGTCATGAATCCGGCAATGACACCTGTCAACACATCCCCCATGCCGCCGGATGCCATTCCCGGATTACCGGTTGAATTGACAAAGAGATGCCCGTCAGGCAGCGCGATGATGGTTCGAGCGCCCTTGAGAACAACGATCACGGAAAATTTCTTTGCAAAACGCTTTGCATGGCTGATCCGATCTTTTTGGATTTCCTGAGTGGAGATCCCGCTCAGTCTGCTCATTTCACCCGGATGGGGTGTCAGAACCAGAGGAGCCTTGGCCTTTTTTAAAATATTCAAAGATCCGGCAAGGCAATTCAAACCGTCGGCATCGATGATCATGGGTACGTCACAGCGTTCAATCAGCCCCATGACAAGCCTGGCAGTTCCGTCTGCAGTTCCAAGACCGGGGCCGAGAGCCAGACTCCGTTTCCCCGGAGTCAAGGCCATAATGGGTTCCAGAGCGGATTCGGTTAAAATTCCCGGTTCGGTTTCAGCCAATGGATGCGTCATGGGCTCTAGGATTAAGGATTCCACCGTGGGATTGAGGCTTTCCGGAATGCAGAGGGTTACAAGACCGGCTCCGGAACGCATTGCTGAAAGTGAAGTCATGGCGGCAGCCCCTGTTTTCCCGACCGAACCGGCGACGACCAGAAGATGTCCGGTATCCCCCTTATGCGCATCCATCGGTCTGGATTTGAGGATGCTTCCGATCATTTCCGGGGTGATCAGCTTTTGAAGCGGAGTCACTTCATCGATGACCGGAGGCGGAATTCCGATATCTATAATTTCGAGTCTTCCGGTATGCAAAGCTCCGGGATAAAGAATCTGTCCGATTTTTGGAAAACCGAATGTGACCGTAACATCGGCATGGATGCATACTCCACAGGGGTGTCCGGTATCCGAGTCAAGTCCGGATGGAGTATCGATGGAAAGAATCGGGCGTTTCAGGCTGTTGATGAATTCGATGAGTTCTTTACAGTAACCGGAAATCGTCGAATGGATTCCGGTTCCAAAGAGTGCATCCACCCAAAGTTCGATGCCCCGCATTTCATCTGCATGGGTCAGAAAAGAATTCCGGTCCGCGATTTCAATAATGGGGATATTCATGCGCGGCAGCAGTTCCAGGTTCAGGGCTGCCTCTCCTTTGACTTCACGGGTATGAGCCGCAACGAAAACCTTCACATCCACTCTGTTTCGGGCCAGATAGCGGGCTACGACAAATCCATCTCCACCATTATTGCCGCGACCGGCGATTATTCCAACCTTCTGATGGAGAACCTCAGGGAAGCATTCAAGAAGAACTTCTGTCGCCCCTTTTCCGGCATTCTCCATCAAAATCCGGCCGGGAAGGCCGAATGATTCGATGGCCAGCCGGTCCATCTCCCGCATTTCATTTGTACTGACCAGATACATAATTGATTGGTATTCCTCTTAACGGATCATCCGGAATGATTTTCCTAAAGACTCCGGATCAATTCCAGCATCTCTTTTACCGCCCTTTCCAAGCCGATGAAAATCGCTCTTGAAATGATGCTGTGTCCGATACTGAATTCATCAATTTCTGAAATTCCTTTAAAATGCAAAATGGTTTGATAGCATAACCCATGACCGGCATTGACTCCCAGGCCGAGATGGTGCGCCTGTCCGGCTCCGGCGACAATCTTGTGAAATGCTTCTTTTCTCTGAGCGGGAGTTATTGAGTCACAGAATCTTCCCGTATGGATCTCCACCATTTCAGCGCCAAGTTCTGCGGCAAGTTCGATCTGCCGGGAATCTGCATCAATGAAAAGGCTGACCGGAATCCCATTTTTTTTTAATTCTGAAATGGCTTGGGAAACGCGGGCCGCGCATTGCGTAAGATCTAACCCCCCTTCAGTCGTCAGCTCCTCCCGTTTTTCAGGAACGAGTGTCACAAGGTCAGGTTTGATGGTGAGGGCAGTTGCGATCATTTCATCCGTGCATGCCATCTCAAGGATCATTTTGGTCTGAACCAGATCTCGGATCATTCGAACATCCCGATCCTGGATATGGCGCCGATCTTCTCTTAAGTGCACAACCACACCATCAGCCCCTGCCAGTTCGACAATGACTGCGGCAGCCACCGGATCCGGATATCGGATTTTCCTAGCCTGGCGAAGGGTTGCCACATGATCGACATTCACCGCGAGTCGTGCCATGGAAACCTCCGTATCTATTTAAAAAGTCAGCCGTCTGAATTTCTTAACGGTCAATTTCCTTCAAGTCAAATTACTTTTACCTAAATTGAGCGATTGTTGAGTTTGCTGAAGATGCAAGGAAGAGGGTGCTGGGCAATACTGCAGTATGCCCAGTGCCCGATGACGCAGCAGGTTCGGCAAAATCGGCAAT
>JBFMEI010000213.1:0-4254 GCA_040753295.1 Thermodesulfobacteriota bacterium
GGAAACGAACGTATATTATCAAGACGCGTCCGATTTTCACTATTCAGGTGATAATCCCTTGATTTTATAGGCGCGCCCGGCGTGACTTGAACACGCGGCCTACGGATTCGAAGTCCGGCGCTCTATCCAACTGAGCTACGGGCGCAAGAAAAGGTGGGGTGAGTGAAGGGGCTCGAACCCTCGACAACCGGGGCCACAACCCGGTGCTCTGCCAACTGAGCTACACCCACCATATAACGGAATCAGATGACGCAAGAAAACCAACACATGTCATGCAATAAGTCCTTTTATAACAAAGCAAGATAAAGGATTCAAGAGATTTTCAAGAATCTGTTTTGAAGAATGAGATCAACTCCGGTTTTTCTGGCGGTTCGGTTTTCCACCGTTTTGAAGAATTCCTAATCCCAGAAAGATATAATGGAGTCCGGAAAGAATGGTCAGCCCGGCGGTGATCCAGATCAGGATCTGAAACAGAACCGGTTGAAAGGAAAAACTCGTATTCAATAGACTCAAAAAAATGGTGGTAAGCTGGGAAACCGTCGTAAATTTACTGGGGATGCTCGGTTTGATGTTCACCGGGACTCCGGTGATTGAAAAAACAGCAATTCCGATCAGAATGATCACATCCCGGCAGATGACCAGGACTGAAAGCCAGGATGGGATGATATGCAGGACCGCGAGACTCACATAAGCGGTAATGAGCAGGAGTTTGTCCGCGAGCGGATCCAGGTAGGATCCAAGGACTGTTCGCTGGTTTGTGTATCGGGCGATAAATCCGTCCAGTCCGTCGCTGATCCCGGCTGCCGTGAAAACGACAAGGGCATATCCCGGCATTTCTTTGAGAAGGAGAATCATAAAGAGAGGAGCAAGAAGGATCCTTAACACCGTCAGAATGTTTGGGATATTCATTACCACTCTTCTTATCCCTTCAGTCCTGCAACCGGATCGATTGATGAAAGATAAAATCGCTCACTGTTTTCGAATCAGAGAATAGTCGGCAATATCTGTCAGAAGTTCTCTGCTGGGGGATGGTTCAAATCCGGCCACTGCGTTTTTGGCTTTTTCCACGCTCTGTTCGGCCATGCGCCGGGTATAATGAATTCCATCATACTGATAAAGCATCCCAACCAGAGTTTCAAATTCTTTTTCAGAAAACTCCTTTCTTTGAATCATTTCCAGAAGCCACTTTCGATCCGGATCACGGGCGTTTTTCAGGGAATGGATCACCGGAAGGGTCAATTTCCCTTCTTTGAGGTCTGCTCCAATTCCTTTCCCCAGGCTTTCTGTATCGGCCGTATAGTCCAGCAGATCATCGGCCATCTGAAATGCAAGTCCGAGGTTTAATCCATAATCGGATAGCGCATTTTCCATGCTTTTCGGTGCATTGGAAAGAATGGCTCCGGACCGGCAGGCGCCTTCGAACAGGACCGCCGTCTTTCGCCGGATGATCTCCAGGTATTGGGCTTCGGTAAGGTGGATATCCCCTTTTAGCCACAACTGTTCGATCTCTCCCTGGGACATATTCTCGGTAATTCCGGCGATGATGGCAATAATCTCCGGACGGTTTGTTTTTGCTGCCAGAGTGAGGGATCGGGCCAGCAGAAAGTCTCCAACCAGAACCGCCGTTGAATTTCCCCAGATGCCGTGGGCCACAGGGCGGCCGCGTCGCAGGGAGGCCTCGTCCACCAGGTCATCATGAACCAGGGTTGCGGCATGAAGATATTCGAATATCGTTGAAAAGGATTTATCGTCGCTCCCCTGATATCCGCAGATACGGGCAGACAGCACCATTAACAGAGGCCTGAGGCGCTTTCCTCCGCTAAATAGAATATGCCGCGCCACCTGGGAAACCAGATCCAGATAAGGGTCCAGGTTATGAGCAAGGGCCGCTTCAATCTGAGCCAGATCGTCCTTCACTTGAATAAGGATTTTTTGCTTGAGATCGTTCAAATGGCGTCTCCGGTCAAATCATATTCGGAAGCCCCGGTGATCTTTACCGGAACAAAGGCGCCGACCTGAAGCCCGCTTCCATGAACCCGGATGATACCATCGATTTCCGGGGCTTGAAAGGAACTTCTTCCGATATATCGGTTCTTTCCGGATTTTCTTTCAATCAATACCGGAAACGTCTTGCCGATGCGGCCTTGATTTTTTTCCAGAGAAATCTTTGCCTGAATCGACATGAGATGATTCCGGCGCTCCTCTGCAAGCGCTTTCGGGACCCGGTTCTGAAGCCGGTTTGAGGAGAGATCCGGCGCATCGCTGTAGATGAAGACTCCTGCATGATCAAATCTTACATCTTCCGCAAAAGCGCACAAGGCATCGAAATCATAATCTTTTTCTCCAGGAAAGCCCACTAGAAACGTGGTCCGGAGGGCGGCTTCAGGTGCGATGGACCGGATGGAGTCGAACAGGGAATACAACTGCTCCTGGGTGTATTCCCTTCCCATGCGCCTGAGAATGGCATCGCCGGCATGTTGAACCGGGATATCGAAATAGGAACATAGCTTTTTGTTTTTGGAAATGGTTTTGACCATCGGCTCACTGATGCTTTTGGGATGACCATACAGGAGTCTGACTCGAAAATCTCCATCCAGCCGGATGATCCGGTTCAGGAGCGTATTCAGATTGATGGTGCCGGGAAGGTCATACCCGTAGGAGGTGGTCTCCTGAGCGACCAGAATCACTTCTTTGACTCCTGTGGAAATCAATCCTTTGATTTCGGATAGAATATCCTTTGCGGATCGGCTTTTTTGGTTTCCGCGTAAAACCGGAATGATGCAGTAGGTGCAGTGCCGGCTGCACCCTTCCGCGATTTTGACATAGGCCACATGCGGGAGACTGCGCACCCGATGTTCGTCTTTCTGGATCGGGGCCCTTGAGTTGGGATCCGGCAAAAGACAGGCGGCGCGATTGAACATCCCGGTTACGGCATCCACGATCTGGTTGTAGGCTCCGGTTCCCAGAAAAGCGTCGACTTCCGGAAGTGTCCCGGAGATATTTTCCTGATATCGCTGGGGGAGGCATCCGGTCACGATGAGCCTCCGGCACCGGCCTTTGGTTTTATATTGAGCCAGCTCAAGGATCGTATCAATCGATTCATTCGTTGCTGCCTCGATGAAGCTGCAGGTATTGACGACGATGACATGGGCATCTTTAGGATTCTGGGTAATCGTGATCCCGCTCTTCATCAAGAGCCCCAGCATCAATTCGCTGTCCACCAGATTTTTCGGACAGCCCAGGCTAACGAGATATAATTTGATCAAATCCATGGGAATACGATTCGACAAAGCGGTCTTTTACGGCCCGGCGAATGATGAGACATTCCACGGAATCGAGGCGGTTCGCCAGTGCCACTCCTTTTTCCGCCCCCATCACCATCATGGCGGTGGCCAGCCCATCCGCCAGAGTACAGGTTTTTGCCCAAACCGAAACGCTGATCACACCGTTTGATACCGGCCATCCGGTCTTCGGATCTATCACATGGGAATAACGGATGCCGTCTATCTCGAAAAAATTCCGGTAGTCTCCGCTGGTGGCCAGCGCCATGTCTTTAAGAAGGACGATTTTATGCACCCGGGTAAGGGAAGCCGCCGGGTCCGGATAATTGATTCCGACCCGCCACGGATTTCCATCTGCTTTGGCTCCTGAAGCATAGACTTCCCCTCCGATTTCGACAAGAAACCGGCTGAGCCCTTCTTTGCGAAGGAGTTCTGAAACAGCATCCACGCCGTATCCTTTTGCAATGGATGCGAGATCCAGCGTCACATCCTGGCTCTCCTTCAACAGTCTTTTGTTCTTTAAAATCCGGATATGATGAAATCCGATTCCATTGCGCACCTCCTCGATCCGGCTTTTTTCCGGGACAGACCTTCCCTCAACTGACTTTCCGAATCCCCATAACTCCACCAGAGGCTTGACGGTTCCGTCCCAGGCGCCCTGGGTGAGGTCATAGATATATCGGGAAACGGTCATGACCTGAAAAAAATCTTCGGATATGGGAAACGCTTCAAGGAGTTGATTCCATCTGTTGAATCGGCTGATTTCACTTTCGGGTCTAAAGGTGGACATGCTCCGGTTGATCGCTTCAAGCCGTTTTTCGATTTTTTTTTCAAGATCCGGAAGGTTCTGTTTCCCGGTTAGAACAACCTTGATATGATAAGCGGTTCCCATGGTATTTCCGGAAATGAGTTCTTCATGGGGGAGGGCATGGATCGGACCGGCGTATAGCGAGAGAATCAAACCAGACAGGAA
>JBFMEI010000214.1:0-4248 GCA_040753295.1 Thermodesulfobacteriota bacterium
CGTAGAGAATTGATCATCGAAATTTCAGGGATCGCTTCTTCGGAGTTGAAACTGGATGGAGGGAGGCAGAAGATTTCAGGGAACCGATTGAGCATCACCAAAGAAGATCTCGGGAATCTGCCTTTGATCATGCCTGAATTAAAGGACTCAGCCCGCGAGTTCGGTCCTTACCTGGCATCAACCCTTTTCATCCAGTCGGATCATAATACCATAAAGGAATTGTCAAAAAAGATTGCCGCTGATGAATCGAATCCGCTCATGAAGGTTCGGAAAATCGCGGAATGGATCAACACGAATATCGAAAAAAAACCGGTTTTATCCGTTCCGGATGCCCTTTCCACATTAACCCACCGGATGGGGGACTGCAACGAGCATGCAATTCTTTTTGCAGCCTTATCACGGGCTTCAGGGATCCCCACAATGGTGGAAACCGGTCTGGTCTTTTTAAACGGGCGGTTTTATTATCATGCCTGGAATCGGGTTTATGTGGGCCGATGGATTACTGTCGATTCCCTTTTCAATCAGATTCCTGCGGATGTCTCCCATATCCGGCTGACGACCGGCGCTGACGGATCTCCGGTCGATCTTCTCGGGGTCATGGGACGAATCCGGATTAAAGTGGTGGGTGAGGGATAATCTGAAACCATGATCAAAATTCAAAATCTGAAAAAAAGATACGCTCAAATTACTGCGGTCGACGATCTGAATCTGACGATTCAGGAAGGGGAGATATTCGGATTTATCGGACCCAACGGCGCCGGAAAGACCACCACCATCAAAATGATGGGCGGAATCCTTGCCCCGACATCCGGGTCGGTGATGATCTGCGGCATCAATATGGGGAAGGACCCGGAAAACGCCAAGCGTCGGATCGGATTTATTCCGGATCGTCCGTACCTGTATGAAAAATTGACCGGAATGGAGTTTTTGAGGTTTATTTCCGGCCTCTATGGTCTGGACCCGAGTCAATTTCAAAAAAAGGCCGAAACGTATCTGGAACTTTTTTCCCTGACCGAATGGTCCCATGATCTTATCGAATCGTATTCTCATGGAATGAGACAGCGACTGATCATGGCCTCAGCATTTCTGCATGAGCCTCAGGTCATCATTGTGGATGAACCCATGGTGGGGCTTGACCCCATGGCCGTGGTGCTGGTTAAAAATCTTTTCAAAAGATTTGCCGAAAAAGGGAGAAGCATCTTCATGTCGACCCATAGCCTGCATGTGGCCCAGGACTTATGTCATCGAATCGGCATCATCCATAAGGGGAAACTCATCGCCGTGGGAACTCTGGATGAATTGCGGCAGAACACGCACCATAAGGATGCGGATCTGGAGAAGGTTTTCATGGCGCTCACCATCCAGGAAGAGCATAATCCCGGAGCCGGAGCCGGAATTGAATCATGAATAATCCTCTTCAGTTGCTGACCCCCAGGCTCTGGTCTCTTAAAAATTCCATTCTTTCGAAAAATGAGGGGAATAAGCGGATCCTCAAGCCGATTCTTCTTGCGGGAATCGGTGCGCTTTTCTGGAGCGGTATTTTTCTGATCTCCATCCGTGTCCTTTCCTATTTCCGAGGGATTGAAGAGATCGGGGATCTCCTCTCCGTCAAGCTTTTATCCATGATGTTCGTCATATTTTTTTCTCTTCTGATTTTCAGCGGAATTCTGACCCATCTCTCCAAGCTTTACCTGAGCAAGGATCTTCCTCTGGTCCACTCCTTGCCTGTGCCGAGTCATGAGATATTTATTTCCCGATGGCTGGAAGGAACTTTTGACAGTGCTTGGATGGTTTTAATTTATGCCCTCCCCATCCTCATCTCCTATGGAATCGTGTATCAGGCGAGCCTCCTGTTTTATGCCTTTATTCCGATGATACTTTTTCCCATGATTGTTATGGCATCCGGAATCAGTGCGGTCCTGGTCATGGCAGCCGTCCTCCTGATTCCGGCAAGCCGGATTCGAAGTCTCTTTGTATTTTTCGGATTGAGCGTTTTCATTATCATTTATGTGGCATTTCGAATGCTTCGACCCGAGCGTCTGGTCGATCCTGAAGCCTTTTCAACGATCTTTGTCTATCTCAATTCCATGAGGACACCGGCTTCTCCGTATCTTCCAAGCACCTGGGCTTTGGACGGAGTCATGGGAATGCTCCATGGAAATTCGATGGATGCACTGATGAATCTGGCAATCTCCGCAAGCGGTGCGTTCACCATATTTTTTTTCCAGGTGATTCTCTCGGATCGGATCTATTTTAAGGGATTATCAAAAGCCCAGTCGGGCCGGGAACTCTTTTTTAAGAGAAAAAATCGTATCCGCGCCGAAATACGGGGATTTTCAGGCCCGGCGCCTGCCATAGCCGTCAAGGAAATTAAAACGTTTTTACGGGATCAGACTCAATGGTCTCAGGTGTTTCTTATCAGCGCGCTGGTGATTATTTATATTTATAATTTCAAGGTTCTTCCTCTGGAGAAATCTCCCATCCAGACCGTCTATCTTCAGAACCTCCTCTCTTTTCTGAATATGGGGCTTGTCTCTTTTGTGCTCATCGCCATTACCGCCCGATTTGCCTACCCGGCGGTGGGGATGGAAAAGGAAGCATTCTGGCTGATCCGGTCCACGCCCATTTGCCTGAAATCCTTTCTTTGGATCAAGTTCATGATCTATTTTATCCCTCTTCTGGTTCTATCCGAGATTCTGGTGGTGGCAACCAATATTCTCCTGAAAGTTACCCCTTTTATCATGTGGCTTTCTGCCGTCACGGTCTTTCTCATGGTCCCGGGAATCGTCTCCATGGGAATCGGTATCGGCGCCATCTATCCGGATTTTAAATCGGAAAATCCCGCCCAGTCAGTAACAAGCTGGGGCGGATTGGTATTCATGATGACCGGTGCAGTATTTGTGGCGGCCGTGATCATGCTTGAGGCAGGTCCGGTTTATCGTCTCTTCATGGCCGATCTGAAAGGGCATGGTATGAATTTCATCGACTGGGCCTGGACTGCAATATCTTTTTCCGGAGTCCTGATTCTTTCTCTCTCTGCCGTCTTCTTTCCCATGCACCTGGGCGGAAAACGGCTTGAATCCTCGGAATATTAGCCGGGCTCTCCCCTGATTCCTTGATCTTCTGATTGATGAGGCATGGCGCATCTTTACAATCTCCAAACCCTTATGTATTATACCTCAAATCCGTTTCTCATCAATTTTCATGAAAGATTCAGGTCTTATGCGATCAAAGGAACCCCATGGCTGAAAAGCGATCCTCCATTTTATGCCCCAATTGTCGAAGGCTGGTCAGCATTGATGAAACCCGCTGCCCCTGGTGCGGCATTTCCAATCCCGGCTCTGTGTGGAGAAACAATATCTTTTCCCGTGCGGTGAATCATCCGGATCAGGTCGTGCGCTGGATCATCGGCGCCAATATCGGGATGTATCTCATCTCCCTGCTGATCAATCCCATGATCCCCAGATTCGGGTTCAATCCCATTCTGTTTCTGTCCCCGGAAAATAAAAGCCTTCTTCTTCTGGGGGCAACCGGAACCATTCCGACCTTTCATCTGGAACGCTGGTGGACGCTGGTTTCCGCAAGTTATCTCCACGGGAGCATCCTGCATATTTTTTTCAACATGTTCGCTTTCAAACAGATTGCTCCTTTTGTCATCCAGGAGTTTGGAGTCCACCGGATGTTCATTATCTATTCGGCTGCCGGCATTTTCGGCTTTCTGATTTCATGTCTCGCCGGGATTACCTTTACCATCGGTGCCTCGGCAGCACTCTGCGGCCTTATCGGAGCAAGCCTGTATTACGGAAAAAGCCGGGGAGGTCTTTACGGTCAATCCATATACCGGCAGCTTGGAGGCTGGACGATCGGGATGTTTATCTTTGGGTTTATTTTCCCGGGCATCAATAACTGGGGGCATGGGGGAGGGCTTATTGCCGGCATCGCCCTTGGATTTCTATTGGGATATCGTGAACAGAGACCGGAAAGCCTGACCCACCAGAGAATTGCAGCAGGATTTACAATGGTCACGGCCCTCATCCTCGGATACGCCGTTGCAACAACCCTCTATTATCGGCTTTTAAGTTAAATCGGGATTACCATCCGCTCCCACCGCCTCCGCCGCCTCCCCCTCCGGAGGAGCCGCCCCCTCCGCTTCCCGGAGATGAGGAAGATGTGGATACGGCACCGGTAAAAGACGCTCCCAGGCTGGCTGCGAATTCGGAGGTTCCCATGCTGGTCCAGGATCTGCCG
>JBFMEI010000215.1:0-4248 GCA_040753295.1 Thermodesulfobacteriota bacterium
CTCCCCTGCCTCTCTTTTCCGCTCCACATCCAGATCAAACCCTCCGCCTTTCTGCAAAAACTGCCTCACATTTCCCAGTGCCGGGGTGGGATCTTCGACCCATGACGGAAGATTCATTTCACTCATCCGCTGCATCCGCCATCCGTCTTTATTCATGAACGCCATAAAATCTTTCATGAAGAGGCGCCCTTTTTCCGTGGCCTCCAGTCTGGCTCGAATTTGCGCCGGGTTGAATTTGAGAAAAATATCGGCAAGTCCGTCTTTCTGAGCGCGCTGGGAAAACTGCCAGAGCTCTCGATCCACCTGAAAAACCTTGTTGTCGAAGCCGGAGACCAGCTTGTGGAAAACAGGAGAGGTATCATCGATCCCGGCCAGTTCACGGCACATGTTTTCAAAAAGAATATAGGCCGTGTAGGTGCCGTACATCATGTACATGTGGATTTCCCACATCCGCCGGCAGGTATTGATGGTCTCCTCGAAATTATCCAGAAGTTCGATATTGGTCGCTTCATCCGGATTGCATTTTTTCAGATTTTCGTAGCGCGAAAGGATTTCCTTTACAAAACCGTTCCACAATCCATCATAGTCCTGGATAAAGGGAAGAATCGCTTTTTTAAATCGTTTCTCCCGGCGCTGCTTTTCCTCTTCGGTTTTGACCAGGAGAAGCGTCAGGTATCCGCCGCCGTTCATAAACCGCCAGTCCCACCCCTTGACCGTGGGCAGGCTCAGCTTTTCAGCTCCGTATTGCATTCCATGACGGCAAAAATTGATCCAGAACCACCCGAACATCGGCGTCCAGGGTGGAACCGAATGGGTTCCATCCAGAAACCATGCCGGAGACTGTTCAAAATCTCTCTCGGGATCAAATTCCAATCCAGGTACAACATCATAAACCTTCATGTCCCCCTCCTTGAAAAATGACGCCTGCGAAACGCCCCATTCTTCTGCAATGAAACGGTTGTCGACAAAGTGGATTGATTCAATTGGGTTCCCTTTCCTGTAAGTTGCCTTCCGGGCGCATCATGAATCCGCGCCTTTCACCTCCTTTCCGCCGAAGCGGTTGAATTCCGGATCGAATCGATCTTTGACCTGAATAAAGATTCAGGTTTGAATTCACGGATCAATACCAAGCTTAAGCCGTGTTTCGGCTGATGGAATGCCGTCGAGCGAATATCCCAAGGATGCATAATATTCATCAAGGAGGGTATCAAATTGAGTGTATGACTCTCCGGTCGACGGCCCTGCATTGAAAAGAGGCTCTTCCAGGATCCGTTTCGGAAGAATATCCTCTTTGCGGCCGAACCCTTCCCGGATGTTGAAACATCTTTCGGTGCACAGGATCCTTTCGCCGATCTTGATCAGGTTATCCACAGACCCGAACTCATGGATCCCACAGGCGGCGACGAGCATTTCAGCGTACGTCTGAAGATCCAGACCGGTGTTGCCGAAGGTGCAGGCGATCAGAGAATCTTCAACCGCCTGCTCCTTTTGAACCTGAGAGACGGCAGCCCCCTTTCCGTATTCGGTGTGCGGGTCTGTTTTTCCCGATAATTCATCTCTTGGCCTCCCGTACATGTGACTGGCACCGATATTGGATGTCGCCATGCTGAGGCCGTATCCTTTAACTCCCCGGGGATCGTATCCGGGAAGTTCGAGGCCTTTAATATGCATGGCATAACGGATTGCATTTTTTCCGATCTGTCCGGAAGCTTTCAGAACCCCCTGATTCAGAATCTTCCCGAATCCCCGGTTGTATGAAATATCTTCCATCAGACGAAATACCGAATCCCGGCTTCCCCATCTCAATTCCATGCCGCCGGTATCGGTCCGATCGATGATCCCTTTTTCGTAGAGTTCAAAGGCAAAAGCGATGCTCACACCGGTGCTGATGGTATCGATCCCGTAATGATCGCAGCAGGCATTGGCATCGACAATAAACTGTTTGTCGGCAATCCCGAGGACCGGCCCGAAAGCAAATATCGTCTCATATTCGGGGCCGTCCACCTGCATTCCTCTGCAGGGCCCGGCCGATACATCCCTCATTCCTCCGCATCGGGTCATGCAGAGGTGGCATCCTGCTTTTGACTTTTTCATCTCAAGGAATTCTTTTCCTGAAATGTTTTCAATCCCCTCCAAGCTTCCTTCCTGAAAATTTTTAACCGGCAGGATTCCAAGGCCGTTCACCACGGTGGTGATATACGGGGTCCCAAGCGTCGTCATGTTTTTCATTCTGGGATGAGTTTTCAACAAGTCGATCTGCTTTTTGATCAACTCAGAAAATGATTTCTCATCAAAGGGATGAATTTTTCGAATGGAAGTGTTGATCGATACGGCTTTGAGATTTTTTGACCCCATCACGGTCCCCATCCCTCCGCGTGCGGCGCTCCGTTTTCCTGATGCAACCACCGCATAGCGGACCCGATTCTCTCCCGCAATTCCGATACAGGCCGATTCGGTATGAACTCCATATCGGGCCTTGATTCTGGCCTGAACCGTTTTGGGATCAAGACCGCATAAATCGGACGCATCCATAAAATGGACTCCGTTCCGGTCGATATGGAGATGAACCGGGGTTTCAGCGGCATCTTCGATGATCATCATATCATATCCGGCATACTTCATCCAGGGCCCGAAATTGCCGCCGGTGATCGATCTGAATACCGTACCGGTTGCCGGACTTTTGCTTGAAACCACCCACTTTGAAAAGCCCTGAAGTCCGGTTCCGGCCAAAGCGCCGATGGAAAAGATGAGCTTGTTTTCGGGTCCTAAAGGATCGATGCCGGACGGCAATTCATCGAAGAGATATTTGGAGGCCATCCCCCTGGCAGATATATAATCCCGGTGGATCCGGTCGGGAATCGACTCAACTTCTGAAGTCTTTTTTCTGAGATTGATTCTCAGAAGCTTTCCTGAAAATGTGGTCATCGGCATTCCTCATTCGGATCAGTGCATCGCCCTTCCCCCGTCGATCAGAAGCGTCTGTCCGGTAATAAAGTCGCTTTCATTTGAGGCAAAAAAAAGAGCGGCTCCGGTCAGATCTTCAGGTTTTTCAAGGCGTCCCAGCGGAGTTTTTGACGTATCATACTTCCGGATATCGGCCAGCCCCCTGCTGGCTTCCGTATCGGTAAAACCCGGTGCAATGCAGTTGATGCAGATGTGATACGGCCCGAGTTCAACGGCAAGGGCCCGGGTAAGGCCGATGATCCCTCCCTTGGAGGCGACGTAATGGGCAAACCCATGCGAACCGGTAAAAAAGACTTCCGATGCAAGATTGATGATTTTTCCATGTCCCTGGGCTTTCATATAGGGAAAGACTGCTTTGGTCGAAAGAAAAGCCCCCTTCACATTTACGTTCATAACGAGATCCCATTCTTCCGGTTCGATTTCATGAAACGGCTTCCGCTTGATTCCGTCATAAATCGCGGCGTTATTCACCAGAATATCGATCCGACCAAACGCTTCCCGGGCTGCCTGTGCCATGGCCATGGCATCTTCCATTCTGGAAACATCCGCCTGAAAGAACTCCGCATCACCTCCCAGGGAACGGATCGTTTCTACGGTCTGTTTCAAATTCACCATGTCTTTCCGCGTCACCGCCATCACCCTGGCACCCTCTTCTGCCAAACGGACTGCAAACGCCCTTCCGAGTCCTTTGGCTCCGCCGGTCACCAGTGCAACTTTCCCTTTGAGCCGCATGATTTGACCTCTTTTGGTGATATTCTTTTTAAAGGATTCAGGTATGGTTCAACCTCCCGCTCTTCCCGGTGATTACTTCGGAGCCGGCAGGCCGAGATCCTCCGCGATCACCCGGTAGCAGTTGTAGCTTGAACCTCGACCGATTCCAGGTCCTCCATAAACTCCGGACGAGCACATGTAGAGGTTTTTAATAAAGGTTCGATAGCCTCCGGGCATCCCTCTGAAGCGCCCGTTCTGCACACCGCTGCAATTCCCCTCGCACCAGCCCCCCTCCTTCATGTCCAGATGGGTGTCCTGGATGTCCACCGGGTTGGTCATCCGGTAGGTGATCAGATTCTCCTTCGTCATGTTCGGAGCATATTCCGCCCACATTTCGAACAGAACATCCACAAACTGCTCGGTCATCTGCTTCCATTCTCTGCGGGAAAAAAACCGGGCCGGACAGGTAAACTCTTCAACATGCAGGGAGTACTTTCCTTCTGGAACCCGGCTTCGGTCCCAAATGCTGTCAGGCGCTGTTAAAATGAACATCTTGGAAGGCATTCCTGCCAG
>JBFMEI010000216.1:0-4241 GCA_040753295.1 Thermodesulfobacteriota bacterium
GAGAGGGATCGATCCCGATCAATTTCACCGATTCCTCCCACCGGAATTCAACCGGCGTATTGAATATTATCTTTTCGTTGAGAGGTCCGGTCAGCCAGACATTCGATTTAATTTCCGCTTCCAACTGCCCGGGCCCCCACCCGGCACATCCCAGCGCAATTAAAAACGATGCAGGTCCGCTTCCGGCAGCGATTGCAGTCAATACATCCCGGGTATTGCTCATGGCAAGAGTCTGTGAAAGGAGGATCGACCCTTCCCAGTGCAACGGCGGGCCGTGAAGGATAAAAACTTCTTCGGTATGGACAGGTCCCCCGATATGGACCGGTGAAGTCCCGGTACCGGACTGATACTCGATTTTCAGCTCTGTAAAGAGGTCTTTTACGGATATAAAGGAATGGGTTCGATTGATCACAAGTCCGAACGCACCCATGGATGTATGCTCGCAGATGCAGGTTACGGTTTGAGAAAAATTGGGATCCATCAGGCCCGGCATGGCGATCAGGAAGCTCTTTTTAAAAAAATCGGACAACTCGCCTCCTCATTCGTATTCTGATTTTCAAACCCGCGGCAGCAAAAACCGATCAGACTCTTTCTCAATATCATACCGTCTTGGCAATCCATGTCAAGAACAAGCGGATTCCGGTGTGAATCGGCCTTGACAACAGGGCATTCGGAAAGTAAGTGTCAGGATATGATGCCTTTCGACTCGATTCTTAAAAGAACCAGAACCCATGCCCTTGAAATTTTTACAAGGGCACTTGAGACCGTAGAAGCCGGAGCATGTGTTAAAAAACATCTTCGACGTCTTGGAGATCGACTCATTGTCGGTGGAAAAGAATATGATCTCTCCGCCGTCCGAAACTGCTATGTCATCGGTGCGGGAAAAGCATCGGCTTCCATGGCTCAGGCTGTTGAAGAAATCCTTGGAGATCGAACCCTTGACGGATATATCGTCGTTAAATATCATCATACCCGGAATCTGAAACAGCTTGCTCTTATTGAAGCAGGGCATCCCCTCCCGGATGAAAACGGATATGCCGGTGCCCGAAAAATCCTCAAAATTGTCGACAATGCCGATAAAGACGATCTGGTGATATCGCTTTTTTCAGGAGGAGGATCAGCCCTTCTCCCCCTTCCCCCGTATGGGATTACCCTTCCTGAAAAACAACAGACCATTGAAGCGCTTCTTCTCTGCGGCGCTGATATTCGAGAAATCAATACCGTGCGTAAACACCTCTCAGACCTCAAAGGAGGAAGGCTTGCAAAACGAATCTACCCGGCCCGACACATCGCTCTCATGCTTTCAGATGTCGTGGGGGACCCCCTCGATTCGATCGCTTCAGGCCCGACGGTTCCGGATCCGAGCACCTTTCAGGACTCCCTGGACATTTTGACCGGATATCATCTTGAAACCCGGCTTCCCGCTTCAGTTCTGAAACACCTTCATGACGGCGCTTCCCGACGGATTGAAGAATCTCCAAAACCCGGTGATCCTGAATTTGAAAGAACTCAGAATCTCATCGTCGGAAGCAACCGGGATGCAATTTTGCTGGCAAAGCAAGAAGCCGGGAAACGCGGATATCACCCGATCGTATTATCTTCCCTGATTCAGGGAGATACCCGGGAGGTCTCAGGGATGCATACGGCAATTCTCAAGGAAGTTTTTAAGACCGGAAACCCTGCCCCGCCGCCGGTATGCATTATTTCCGGAGGGGAAACAACCGTCACGGTTACCGGTAAAGGAAAAGGGGGTCGAAACCAGGAGTTTGTTTTACATGCTGTCCCTGAAATTGCAGGATCCGATCCGGCTGTAGTCATGTCGGCAGGAACCGACGGAACAGACGGACCCACCGATGCGGCAGGGGCGCTTGCGGATAACCGGACCCTTCAGAGAGCCCGGGAGGCCGGACTCGATCCTGACCGGTTCATAAAAGAGAATAATTCCTATCATTTTTTTAAATCTCTTGGAGATCTGATCATTACCGGTCCTACAAATACCAATGTCATGGATATTCGTATGATCCTTGTTCCATCCCATTCATCATCCAACCCGTAAGCCGCCATGAAATTAAACTTCGAATCCATATCCCTTGACCGCCAAGACTCCTACCGGGAGTACTTTTCGAAAATGCCTCAAAAAAGCTCGGATCTCAGCTTTGTGAATCTCTGGGGCTGGGCGGAAGCCTATGGACTGCAATGGGCATGGGACGAGACTCTGGTCTGGATCCTCCAAACCCGGCCCGAATCAAGATTCTGGGCTCCTGCAGGAGCGTGGGATCGTGTGGAGTGGAAATCTCTTTTTCATGAATTCCGAAAAGAAGCGATCCCATGGACCCGGATTCCGGAAAAGCTTGTGGAGTCCTGGAAAAACCAGAAGATTGAGGGGATTCACCTGGAAGAAGAGCGGGGAAACTGGGATTATCTCTATTCATTTTCAGAACTCGCTTCTCTGAAAGGAAACCGGTTTCACAAGAAAAAAAACCTGTTGAATCAGTTTTTGAAAAAATACTCCTTCACCTATATTCCTCTTGACTCGGTATCCGTTCATCGCGCCTTGGGAATGCAGGAAACCTGGTGTATCTGGCGGGATTGTGAATCTTCGGATATATTGACCCAGGAAAACAAGGTGATTGAAAAAGTCTTATTGTCATGGGAAAATTTCGCCGGAATTCTGGGTGGAGCGCTCCTGATCGACGACCGAATGGCCGCCTACACCGTGGGGGAACGCCTGGATGATACCATGCTGCTGATCCATTTTGAAAAAGGGGATCCTGAATATCAGGGGATTTATCAGGCCATCAACCAGCTCTTTCTGTCGCATCAGGATCAAGTCTATGAAACCGTAAACCGTGAACAGGATCTGGATGATCCCGGACTTCGTAAAGCCAAACTCTCTTATAATCCCGTTGATTATGTCCGAAAATACAAGGCAACCTTTATCCGATAGCATGGATTGTCCTTCTCCAGGAGATTGAGATGTCGCCGTCGAATCCCCCGGCTGTATTGAACTCCGGTGAGTACCATCATCAAACCGGTTATTCCCGAAACCAAATGACCGGGGGAAACCTTGATTGGGCCAATCAGCCGTCACCTGTAAAAACTTATCCCCATGCCGAAGCCGTCCCGCTTGCCCGGAATATTCTTTTTCCGGAGGTCTCTCTTTGGGAACTGGGATTTGGAGAAGAACAGACCGGACACGGAAAAATAAGCCCGGGAAATCTGTCCGCAATCCTCTATCTGGCTTATGGCGTCACCGCAAGCCGAAAGAGCCCGGGAGGAGAATTCTTTTACAGAAGCGCACCATCGGCCGGTGCATTATATCCGGCAGAGATCTATTCGGATCTCAAGGAGATGGAGGGGATCCCTTCCGGAGTCTATCATTATGATTCTCTTCGACACTCCCTGACTTCTATTCGGATCAACGCCCCTCAATTCGAAGAGAGGATGGAATCGGTGCTTTATATTTCCGGCATCTTTATCAGAAGTGCATGGAAATATCGGAACCGGGCCTATCGGTACATTCTTCTCGATTGCGGACATCTGCTGGAAAATCTTCTTCTGGCATTTGATGCGTTTTCAATCATCTGCACGGCGGGCTTAGCCTTCAATGACCGATGGATCGAAAATCGGCTGGAATTGGATGAAACCCGCGAGGGTGTTCTCGCATTTGTTCGAATTTCAAAATCCGAAAACTCCGCAGGGCGTAATCCATACCGGTTTGAAATCCCCTCTTCAGAATTCAAGAAACCCATCCCCTTGCGCCCGGAAATAACCTATCCGATGGTCTTGGGAATTCACCGGGCCGGATATGACTGGAGTCCGGATATTCATCCGCCCGTTTCCATGGAAGAAACCATCGGTGTTTCCGTATCCCGTTGGGAGAAGATCCGAATCAGTGATAAAACAGCCGATCCCCTTTCCTTTTCAGAAGCCGTCAGGCAAAGACGCTCACGAAGAAATTTCATATCCAGGTCCTTGGCGCACGATCGATTCCTCGATCTTCTGGAAATCGTTATCAGAACATGGCGCAGAAAAAATATCGACGAGAAGAGATGGATATCATCCATCTGCACGGGCTTTATCGTCAATTCGGTGGAAGGGGTTTCACCCGGATTTTACCTCCTTGACCCGGTCCAAAACGCGTTCGGCCCTGTTTTCGGAGGATCTGATTCAAAAAAAATCGCGTCCATCTGCCTCGATCAGGAGTGGCTTTCCAATGCATCCATCTACATTTTATTGAT
>JBFMEI010000217.1:0-4232 GCA_040753295.1 Thermodesulfobacteriota bacterium
TTCCAGCCCCGGCTCCCTCCACAGCTCACCAGCACGACCGGAATCGGAGAAAGAACATTCCCGGGTTTCCAGGATTCTTTTTGGTTTTTTCGGCCGGATTCCTCATGATGACGCGTCATAACATTCTCCGCTTTCCATTCCCTAGACAAAAAGGAATCAAAACAGGATTAAACCCATAAAAAACAGCCCATTGCCCCCAGTAAAACCGCAAAAATGATTTCAAAATGCCGAGGCTGAATCCGCCGGTTCATTTTCAACCCCAGCAGAATCCCTCCGACAGCAAATGGAGATGAGAAAAGGGCGGATCGGATCACGGATATATTGAGAAGCCCATGATATCCGTAAGTCAAGATAATAATCAAATTGCTAAGGAGAAAAAAGCTTTGAAGCATCCCCACGACCTGCTCTTTTGTCCATGGTCTGATTGCGGCATAGACAACAACCGGAGGTCCATCGGTTCCAAAGGCACCTCCCAGCACGCCGCTTAAAAAGCCTGCCGGCAGCGCCCAGAGCCTTGAAAAGATGATGTTGAATCTGGGTGCCGCAGCTTTATACAGGGCAAAAAGAACCAGAACCGAACCGAGCAGCCTCATGATGAACTCTGTCCCGGATTCTTTAAGGAGCCATACGCCGAAAAACGCTCCTGGAATAAATGCGGCAATCAAAAGGAAGGAGTGGTTCCACATCAATGTTTTTCGAAGCAGAAACAGGGCTGGAATGCGGTTCATTGCATAGCAAAGAACCATGACCGGAGCCGCCCATGTCTTATCCGCATAAAGGAGAAGAAGGGGCATGGAAAAAAGAGCTCCCCCGAAACCGGATAATCCCTGAATCACCGCACCTGAAAAAAGGATCAATGCTGTTGTTAAAAAATATTCCGGCATATCCGATCTCTTTCCTCTTTCCTGAATCCTGCAGGATTCAGGTCTTTATCTCCTTTCAGGGGCGGCGGTGAAGTGAAATTTCAAAAACCTTGGGCCAGAACTTGCCGGTGACAAATAATCGATCCGAAACCTCATCATAGGCGATTCCATTAAGTACACCTGCGGAAGCATCCTGACCTTTTTTCGGCAACAGCCCTTTCAGGTCAATCCAACCGTTGATCTTTCCGGAATTGGAATCGATTCGAAGGATCTGATCCGTCTGCCACCGATTGGCAAAAATCTCTCCTTTGACAAACTCAAGTTCGTTCAGATCGGATATTGGTGTCTTGCCGTGCAGAACCGATATCCGGTGGAGTTCTTTAAATGTTTTCGGATCAAGTATCCTTAATTCAGCACTTCCGTCGCTCATGATGAGCCGATTTCCGTCCTGGGTCAACCCCCACCCTTCCCCCTCAAAGGAAAACGCTTTAACGAGTTTAAATGAGATCCGGTCATACACAAAGGCCAGATTCGATTTCCATGTCAGTTGTATCAACCGGTCCTCAAATTCCGTCAACCCTTCTCCAAAATATTTTTTAGGAAGGTGATGCTGCAATACCACCTCACCGGTGGTGAGCCGGACTTTTCGAAGTGTGGACTTCCCGTTGATGCCGGTGCTTTCAAACAAGAATCCATCTCGATAAATCAATCCCTGGGTAAAGGCTTTTGGATCGTGGGGATAGGTCTGAATAATCCGATACCCGTAGACAACCGCATCGACCGGAGGGAATAAGGGGCCTGCCGAGATACCCTCTTCCAGAAAGATGATAAGAAGAACGGCCTCCAGAAAGATGAGGTTAAAAATCTTTCGATAAATACCCTGTTCGGATTTGGGTCGCTTCATCATCGGCTGAGTGGATCAGATACCGGAGGATCCTCATTCAAGAGCATGGTCAGTATACGCTTCAAGGATCTCTTTTCTTCTGAAACAGGTTATTGAATGATCATTCACCATTCCGGTTGCCTGCATATGTGCATAACAGATCGTTGAACCTAAAAATTTAAATCCCATTTTCTTGAGATCACGGCTCAAGGCATCGGATTCGATGCTTTTTGACGGATAGTCATTCAGGCACCGGATGGTATTGATCTTGGGTTTATGCCTCACAAAGGACCAGATATACCTGGAAAAGCTTCCAAATGCGTCCTGAACTTCGAGAAATTTCACCGCATTATTGATGGATGCTTCAATTTTGAGTCGATTCCTGATGATCCCCTGATTTTGCAGGAGTTCTTCAATTTTAGCCTTGTCGAATTTGGCGACCTTTTCAGGATCAAAATTTTCATAGGCCTTTCGATAACTGTCGCGTTTTTTTAATACGATATACCAGCTCAATCCGGCTTGAGCCGACTCCAATGTCAGAAATTCAAAGATCTTGCGATCCTCAAAGACCGGAACACCCCATTCTTCATCATGATAGCAAACATAATCCGGTTTGGTTAAATCAACCCAGGGGCAGCGGATCCGGTTGAGTATTCCTTTCATTCCCGGTCTCATCGTTTTCTTGGCTCTCCTTGAGGGTTCTTTCGAACTTTTCATGATATCGAAACGGATAGGTCTTGTCCAAGTCGACCAGATTCGAGCGAAGCAAATGTAAATTGATAAATGTCCTGTTTTTCAGATAGACATATGCGAGGAGATGACCGTGGTCGTCGTATTTCCTTTTATCGAACTTCAGAAACACCTTATCCCGCTTCACTTTTTCCCACAGCCAGGTCATGGCCTCGGATTCTCCCCCTTTCCGGATGCCGATCCCCAAGAGCCTCACGATCAGCTTATCTTCAAGCTCCATCAGGTTCGGAGCAATAACCCGTTTCGGCTTCAGATATTCTTTTTCATGATTCTTTTTTTCATTAAGCTTCGGCCCGGATTTTCCTTTCTGAAGTCCGATTTTTGTTTCGAATCGACCCTGATCCTGAAATAGATACGGAAGTCTATCTGTTTCCCGGATCCAGTCAATCCTTTCTCTTTCAGGTTTAACCACTTCAAGAGAGTCCGTGGTAAAAAGTTCTCTCTGCCCGATTTTGACTTTCTCCCGGATAATTGGAAGAAAAGACTCATTGATCTCATATCCGATCGAATTTCTGTTCAGATTTTTAGCAGCCAAAGCCGTAGTCCCGCTTCCTATAAACGGATCCAGAACCGTTTCATCGACAAAACTGAACATTTTAATCAGGCGGCGGGGGACTTCCTCAGGAAACGCGGCCGGATGCTGACCCTGTTTTTCTCCCGGAAAGTTCCAGTGTCCGGCAAAATACTCCTTCCATTCCTCTGACGACAACCTGGACGCCCTTTTCGCTTCAGGATCGACCTGGGGCGGGTTCCCGGGTTTTTTGAAAATCAGGATGAATTCGTAATCAATTTTAATAATTCCATTCCGCGGATAGGGGTATGACCCCATGATCGACGCGCCGCCAGTGGGGTTGCATGTGGTCACCTTCTGCCAGATAATGCTCCCCATATGATCAAATCCCGCCGTTTCACAGAATTTCATGATCTCCGTTCTGATGGGAATGACTTTGTAGCGGCCGTAATGGAGAGACCTGGCAAACTGATCACCGATATTGATGGCCATCCGGCATCCGTCATGCAATATCCGACGGCACTCGTACCAGACCAGGTTCAGACTGTTCACATACTCTTCATAGGTTTCATTAAATCCGATCTGGTTGAACCGATCGTAATCTTTGATCTGCCAATAGGGCGGCGAGGTGATGATGAGGTGGACGGACTGGTCCGGCACCTCCTGCATTCTCCGGGAATCGGCAAAAAAAATTTTGTGATGATGATCCCTCATCATAAGGCCTTTCCACAGATAATCTTTTTTAGAGAGTATCGGATTTCGGAAGAATGCAGGGTTCACTCATGCATTGATTTACTTCAACCGTAATATGAGAGATCCGCCGAATCTCCGTTAACAGCCTCTTGTAATGGTCAACAGGCTTCGGGAAATGGGTCACCACCGAGATGATGGCCGCATAATCGTCCGGCCCGACACGCCACAAATGAAGATCTGAAACCCGATTATCCGAGTCTGCTTCAATAAGTTTCCGTATTTGAAAGCTGTGCACTTCCTGGATGGTTTTATCCAGTAATATCGGACTGGTATCTTTTAATAACCCCAACGCCCACCGGGCAATGATAACCGCTCCGAGAATCCCCATGCCCGGATCGAGTCGACTCCAGCCGAACATTTTTCCCAAGGTGAGTGCAAGAACCGCCAACACTGAAGTCAACGCATCCGCCAGGACATGGAAATAAGCGGCTTTCAGGTTATGGTCATGACCCGGGTGATGTTTTGGATGATC